>JBCCSW010000499.1:0-2343 GCA_039199465.1 Pseudomonadota bacterium | reverse complement strand
GTTGCCGAAAGGTGATCCCGCCCGAAAGCTGGCTGTACTTCATATGCAGGAAGTACATATCTCGCAGATCGTCACCAGCGTGTGCTTCGTCGATGCGGGGATCCGGCGGGACGAGCACCGCGCCATGGCCTACGCCGCCCGTGACGCCTTTGAAGCGACGCTTCCCGATATCGTGAGCGAAATCGCCGCCCTGGACGCGAAAGACCCGGCCGTTCGCCATCTGCAGCGCGAGATCGGGAAGAAGAAGGAGATGTGGTACCGCTTCCGCGTCTTCGTCGACCGCGAGCTTAAGGCGGAAGAGCCGTCGACCGATGTCCTCGCCCAGCTTGCGCTGATGGAAGGCAACCTGATCTCGGCGATCGAGCGCGTCTACCGCGTGGTGAAGCGCAAGATGGCCAAGAGCGGTGAAGTCGACCTGGCGACGATCATGCAGGAGCAGGCCACCTTCAACCTGGTGTTCAAGGCGCAGCGGGTGATCGAAGAGTCGTGCCTGGTGGCCAGCGGCGTCGGCGACGCGCTGGAGCGTGCCAAGCTCGGCGAGGCCATCGAGCACTTCGAGCAGGAGTTGTCCGTGGCGAGCGACTCGCCCCTGGTAGGCGAGGAGGCCAAGGCCGTGATCCCGACCTGGCAGGGCCTGGTCGATGAGCTGCGCGCCCTGTCTGCCGGCGGCACGCCCGCCCCCGACCTGCTGCCGCGCCTGCTGGATCTGCAGCAGCGCTGGAACACGGCGCTCGGCCTCGAGTCGCTGATGACCGCGGTCGGCTGATACTGCTTTACCGCCGCCGCCCGACGGCGGCGGGACCCATCGAGTGACGTGTTCGTACCGGCTGAGAGACGATGATTACGAAGTCTGAGACCTTGCCGACGGAAGCGGCGTCAAGCGCCCATCCGCCCAGCACCGCGCACAGTGTCGGCCCGGCCGAGATGCGCCAGATGATCGAGACATTGATCTGGGATCACTGCATGCGGTCCTGGCAGGAGACGCCCGATGAGACCGCGTAACGCGTTGCTGTCGGCGGCCCTTTCGGCCGCGCTTGCCTGTGCCGCGCTGCCGACAAAAGCTGAGACGCCTGCCGACCCACCGACTGTACCGACAGCAGCACCGTCTGCCGAGGCGCGGTATCTGGCGGAGCTCGCGGCGCTGCCCGCGGACGATGGGATCCGCATCCTTGGCTACATCGCCTATCACCGGCTCGCTGCGCTCCGCATGGCGGGGCTGGTCTGTCAGGAGCCGGGTTGGGCTCGCGGGGATGGGGCGGCTGCCGAGGGGCTGCAGGTTCTGGCCAGCGACGGCAATGTCGCACTGGCTGAGGTGGCGCAGGTCTTCTTCCGCGTGGATCGCGACACACCGGGCCTGGGCTGGGCGATGCGCCGGCTGGTGAGTGTGGCCGACGGGGCCTCGGCCTTGAGGACGGCGACGGCGACGGCGCTGCTGTCGCGCGGCAACACCCAGGATCTTGAGGCGCTGCACGCGGCGACGACCGCGCATCTCGACGATGTGATGCTGTTCGCTCGTCAGATGGCTGGCCTCGGCTGGCCCACGACCGCGCCCAACCTGCCCGAATTCGTCGCCGCCGCTGGCGCGTTCGAGCGCGCACTCACCATCGACGAGGATGCGCTGATGTCCTGCCTCAGCCTGCTGGCCGACGAGGCCGGCAGTTAACCCGTCCCGGCGGCGCCGCAGACCGGCCGACTGGGCCAGACAGGCGCGGCAAGGCCGAATGCCCGGCAGCGTTGGCCGTTCCAACGCGGCAGACTGGCGGGGCATACCGGCGGGGCATAGCGACGGGCCATACCGGCTGGGCGGCCTTTCATCCTGGTGATGCGAAACGGGTCACGGAAAAAAACCGGCTGCTATCCGTGAATTGCTGGTCTAGGGTCTCGCCGACGGGCGCAGGGCTGCGCCCGACAGCACCGCAGATCCGCGGTCTACGCGGACGAGATCAACAGGGAGACCCCGATGCATTTCACCACCTCAGCGCGCCTTGCCGGCATCGCCGTCGCAGGCGCCCTCGTTACCGTTGCCCCCGCGCAGGCCGAACTGGACCTGGCTGGCGAGACGGTTGAGTGGATCATCCCGTTCTCCGAGTCCGGCGGCTCGGCTAAATGGGCGAACTTCTACGCGCCGCTCCTGTCCGAGGCGCTGCCCGGCCAGCCGACCGTGGTCGTGAAGTTCATGCCCGGCGCCGGCTCGACCAAGGGCGCGAACTTCTTTCAGGAACAGGAATACGACGACGGGACGCTGATCTTCGGCTCCTCGGGCTCGACGCAGTTCCCCTATCTGCTGGGCGATCCGCGCGTGCGCTATGAGTACCAGGACTGGAACGTCGTCCTCGCTTCGGG
>JBCCSW010000498.1:0-2373 GCA_039199465.1 Pseudomonadota bacterium | reverse complement strand
CGAAGGCGAAGCGTCGCTTGGTGAGCCGGTGCGTCGCGTCGCTGATGAGGATCGAGCCGGGTTCGGCGAGGCCCTGCAGCCGGTAGGCAAAGCACGGTGCGCTGCCGAGGACGCCGATCTCCTCGCTGAACGAGGTCTTGACGATGTCGCCGACCAGCACGCGGCCGGTTGCGATGCCGATCCGCACGGACAGGCGCTGGCCGATATCGCTTGGGCAGGCGGTGCGCACCGCCGGCATGGCATCCAGGATCGCGAGCCCGGCATAGATCGCCCGCTCGGCGTCGTCCTCATGGGTCTGCGGATGGCCGAAATGCGCGATCATGCCGTCGCCGGCGAAGCCTGCGACGAAGCCGTCGAACTTGGCGACGGCGGTCTTCCAGGCCTCCCGACATCGGCGGAGCGGCTCTCTCAGATCCTCCAGATCGTTGTCGGCGGCCAGCGTCATCCAACGGACCAGATCGCAATAGAGCGTGCTGATCTGGCGATGCTCGCCGCGCAGCGGATGGCGCTGCATCAGGTCGAAGGCGGTGCCGAACGCGTCCATCTCGCGCGGCGGCATGGTCGCCAGGGCCTTGTTCAGGCGGCGCCGGTCGCCGAGCGGTAGACCGAGTTCCTTCAGATCCTCGTCGCTCAGGTCGGCGAGAATATCCAACTCGATCGCCGCCTTCTCGAAAGCGGGGATGTGGGCGGTCAATCCGACGGTTTCTAGCCAGCGGCGCAACGATCCCATCGGCCGACCCCTATCCACGCGTTATAACTAGATTAACGGATCGACGTCGCGGCGGCCAACACCGTCTGTCGCGCGATGCCGGTTTACACCGTGCTGTTACCGGTATCCCCGATCGCCGCATGATGGCCGGAGGCGCGCCATGGCGGCGCCGGCGGCGTCGCGGCACCGAGCCGAGGCCGCATCGGCCGGTCGAGAGTTGTCGCCAAAACCGCGCCTGCCTATAACGCGGGCTCCGCGACTGACCTGAGAGGGCACCATGGCCGGCCACTCCAAATGGGCCAACATCCAGCACCGCAAGGGGCGCCAGGACGCCGCGCGCTCCAAGCTGTTCTCGAAACTCGCCAAGGAGATCACCGTCGCCGCCAAGATGGGCGACCCGGATCCCGAGAAGAACCCGCGCCTGCGCCTCGCGGTGAAGGAGGCGAAGTCGAACTCGGTCCCGAAGGACGTGATCGACCGCGCGATCAAGAAGTCGCTGAGCGGCGATGCCGAGAACTATGACGAGATCCGTTACGAGGGATACGGCCCCGGCGGCGTCGCGATGATCGTCGAGGTCATGACCGACAACCGCAACCGCACCGCCGGCAATGTGCGCAGCTATTTCTCGAAGAACGGCGGCAACATGGCCGAGACCGGCGCCGTGTCCTTCATGTTCGACCGCTTGGGCCAGATCCTCTATCCGCCCGAGGCGGCGGACGCCGACACCGTGATGGAGGCCGCGATCGAGGCCGGCGCCGAGGATGTCGAGAGCGGCGAGGACGGCCATGTCGTCTGGTGCCAGATGACCGATCTCTCCGAGGTCTCGGACGCGATGGAACAGGCGCTCGGCGAGGCGGAGAGCACCAAGATCGTCTGGAAGCCCCAGACCCTGACCCCGGTCGACGAGGACCAGGGCGCCACCCTCTTCAAGCTGATCTCGACGCTGGAGGACGACGACGACGTCCAGTCCGTCACCGCCAATTTCGACATGTCCGAGGAGGTGATGGCGAAGCTGACGGCGTGACGCTTGCCCGCCTGACCGCCACTGCTAGGCTGCGCACATCGATTTAGGGTGCGTGCCATGGCGACGTATTTCATCAGCTTCAATTCTGCCGATGCCGCAAATGCGGCGTTCATCGCCCAGACGATCAAGGACGAGAACCACGAGGTCCGTTTCGCGGGGTGGGAGGTCGCGCCCGGCCACGACATCTTTGACTGGATGCAGGACGCTATGCAGGCGGCCGATCACATGATCGGCGTCTGTTCGCCAGACTACCTGAAGCCCGACGCGGTTTACTCGGGTATGGAGCGGTCGGCGGCGATGTGGGCCGACCCGACGGGGCGAAAGCGCGGGCTGATCCTCTTCAAGATCCGCGAGTGCACGCTGCCCGTCATCTTCGGCCCGCGCGCCTACGTTTCGCTGATCGGTGTCGATCAGGCCGAGGTGACGCGCCGGATCCGAGACGGACTTCGCAATCCCGGACCGCCGGCGGTCGCGCCGACCTGGACACCTTCGCCCGCGGCGCCGCCCGCCACGCCAGCGCCGGAACCGAGCTACCTTGCCCGCGTGGTCTCGCCCGAGATCGCGCTGAGCCGGAGTGTGGTCGGGCGCGAGGCTGAGGTGGCGCAGCTTCACGAGGTGCTGAAGACCGGGGCGACAACGG
>JBCCSW010000497.1:0-2401 GCA_039199465.1 Pseudomonadota bacterium | reverse complement strand
CTTATCCCCAAAGGCAAGCACATCACCGTGCAGGAAGGCGATGTGATCCAGAAGGGCGAGTTCATCATGGACGGCAATCCGGCGCCGCATGACATCCTCGCCATCATGGGGGTCGAGGCGCTGGCAGGCTACCTGATCAACGAGATCCAGGACGTCTATCGACTGCAGGGCGTGAAGATCAACGACAAGCATATCGAGGTGATCGTTCGCCAGATGCTGCAGAAGATCGAGATCTCGGCCTCGGGCGACAGCACCCTGCTGCCCGGCGAACAGGTCGATCGTATCGAGTTCGACGAGATCAACGAGAAGATGGAGGCGCAGGGCAAGCGCCCGGCCGAAGGGGCGCCGGTACTGCTCGGCATCACCAAGGCGAGCTTGCAGACCCGTTCCTTCGTGTCCGCAGCCTCGTTCCAGGAAACCACGCGCGTGCTGACCGAGGCTTCGGTCCAGGGCAAGCGGGATCGCCTGATCGGCCTGAAGGAGAACGTGATCGTCGGCCGCCTGATCCCGGCCGGGACCGGCGGCGCGACGACCCGCCTGAAGCTCGAGGCGCAGCGCCGCGATCGCAAGATCATGGAGGAACGCCAGGCCGAGGCAGCGGCCGCGCAGGAAGCTCTGGAAGTGATCGATGTCGAGGAGGCACCCGATCCCGCAGACCGTGGCGGGCCATCGGGCTTCGGCGAGATCTTCTGATCGGGGCAGCCGTCTCTGCATGTGATCCAACAGCCGGCCCCTCGGGGCCGGCTGTTTCGTTGCCGGCTGTTTCGTTGCCGGCTGTTTCGTTTCTGGGCGCGCTCGACGGGGCTGTGGGCGCTCGCACTTGACGCAAGGGCAGTGGGCGGCTGAGATCGGCGCGTGTCTGTTCCAGTGTTGTGAGTGTGTCGATGCGTTTGCCGTTTATCTCCCTGCTCCCGGTCAGTCTTCTCGGGGCCCTCATGCTGTCGGGTTGCGTCGCGGCCGCCCTCGTCGCCGGGACCGCTGTGACGGGCGGCACGCTCTACTCGATCAGCGGCGGCGGCGAGGCGTCCTATGAGGTGGCAGCGGTGCAGCCCGCGCCCGCCGCAGCCGCGCGTATCGGTTCGGCGAGAAGCGTTGCCCTCTATCCGTCGATGGACGGCACCGATGGCCAGACGATCAGTACCGCGCGCGCCCGCACCGATTTGGAGGTCGTCTCGGCGACCAAGACGGTCGCCTGGGTGCGTGATAGCAATGCCGACTTCGCGGTGATGACGAGCGACGAGAAGGCGACGCATGTCGGACGGCTGGCAGCCGGCGTGGGCGCGGATCTCGGCATCTTCGCTGAACTGACGGGACAGCAGTCCGACCCCAGCCTCTTCGTCGGCAACTCCGAGATCATCTACGATCTCCGAGTCACCATGGTCGCCGCCGGGGATGGTGACGTGCTCTGGTCGGAGCCGGGCAGATTGCGCATCCGGATGGGCGCGGCGGTGCCGGGGGCGGCCGAGATCACGCGCGTGCGTGATGAGGCGATCGCCGATCGCGTGATGCAGATCAGGCGCGAGGCGACCGCGGCGCCGACGGGCTGATCCACCGGTTCCTCGACGCGGCTCGGCCAAGGGCTGGTGGATCGCAGCACGGCGGCCCATGGCCCCGTATCCCGCGCTCTCGCGGGTCCGGGAGAGGGATGATGCGCCCAGTGATTGGCGCTGGCTCGCCCCGCTGACCGCGACGGCGCCATGAACGGCATCCAACCGCGCGCCTAGGCCTCTTTTTGTTGCCCGAAACGGGTGCGTGATGTCATTTTCACCAATGATCGCCGACGGATGCGGGGCGTCTTGAAAGGGCCCCGGGAAGTGGCGGATCGGGTGGGTTTTGCCGCTTGACCCCCTGGGGCACCATCAGTATAAGCCGCGCACTCGCGCAGGGTGCTGCGCGGGAATGGCTATCCGCCTAATAAGCAACGACGACGACCTGGCCGTTGTGCCCGGTCCTCTCACTGGGCGCTGCGGGGGCGTCGAACAGCCCGCTGCAGCGCCTGGTATTTTGGGCGCGCGCAATTGTCGGTTTGGAACCGACCGGCCGTCCGGCGGATGGACGCAGAGACACGAAGGCGGGGCACAGATATGCCGACGATCCAGCAGCTGATCCGCAAGCCGCGGCAGCCGAAAGTGAAGCGCCAGAAGGCGATGCACCTGCAGGCGTGCCCGCAGAAGCGTGGCGTCTGCACGCGTGTCTACACGACCACGCCGAAGAAGCCGAACTCGGCGCTGCGCAAGGTTGCGAAAGTGCGCCTCACAAACGGCTTCGAGGTGATCAGCTACATCCCCGGCGAGGGCCACAACCTGCAGGAGCACAGCGTCGTGCTGATCCGTGGCGGGCGCGTGAAGGACCTTCCGGGCGTGCGCTACCACATCCTGCGCGGCGTGCTGGACACGCAGGG
>JBCCSW010000496.1:0-2423 GCA_039199465.1 Pseudomonadota bacterium | reverse complement strand
TGCGCGGTCGGGGCGGGGCGGGGTTCCCGACCGGGCTCAAATGGTCGTTCATGCCGAAGGAAAGCGACGGCCGCCCGCATTACCTGGTGGTCAATGCCGACGAGTCCGAGCCCGGTACCTGCAAGGACCGCGAGATCATGCGCCACGATCCGCATACGCTGATCGAGGGCTGCCTGATCGCCGGCGTCGCGATGGCTGCTAACGTCGGCTACATCTACATCCGGGGCGAGTATATTCGCGAGCGCGAGGCGCTGCAGATCGCCATCGATGAGGCGTATGACGCAGGGCTGATCGGGACGAATGCCTGTGGGTCCGGTTTCGATTTCGACCTCTACCTGGTGCACGGCGCCGGCGCCTATATCTGCGGCGAAGAGACGGCGCTGATCGAGAGCCTGGAGGGCAAGAAGGGCATGCCGCGCCTGAAGCCGCCCTTCCCCGCCGGCGTCGGGCTCTATGGCTGCCCGACGACGGTGAACAATGTCGAGAGCATCGCCGTGGTGCCGACCATCCTGCGCCGGGGTGCGAGCTGGTTCGCGGGCTTCGGCAGGCCCAACAATACCGGCACCAAGATCTTTGCGATCTCGGGGCACGTGAACCGGCCCTGCGTGGTCGAGGATGAGATGTCGATCCCGCTGCGCGAGTTGCTGGAGCGCCACTGCGGCGGTGTCCGCGGCGGCTGGAGCAACCTGAAGGCGGTGATCCCCGGCGGGTCCTCGGTGCCATGCCTGCCGCAGCATCTTGCCGGCGACTGTCTGATGGATTTCGACTGGCTTCGAGATAACAAGTCGGGGCTCGGCACGGCCGCTGTCATGGTGATGGATCAGTCGACCGACATCATCAAGGCGATCTGGCGCCTCTCGAAGTTCTACAAGCACGAGAGCTGCGGCCAGTGCACGCCCTGCCGCGAGGGTACGGGATGGATGATGCGCGTGATGGGGCGGCTGGTGCGCGGCGAGGCCGAGGTCGAGGAGATCGACACGCTGCTGGATGTCACCACGCGGGTCGAGGGCCATACCATCTGTGCGCTGGGTGATGCGGCAGCGTGGCCGATCCAGGGCCTCATCCGGCATTTCCGTGAGGAGATCGAGGATCGCATCCGCGCCGCCCGCACCGGGCGCGGCGGCGCGCTGGCGGCGGAGTGATGGTGGCGTGCGCGCGGTGCTGGCAGCGGTGATCGGCGCCTCGGCCCTGGCGGCCTGCGGCTTTGGCGGACCGCCGAAGCCCATGGCGGAGGGTGCCGAGAAGATGACCGCCATGCCGCATCCCGATGCCCAGTACCTGGTCAAGTACGGCGGTGAGAGCTTTCGCGTGAACGTGCGATATGTTCCTCTGATCGACGAGAGCGTGATCGCCGTGCGCCAGGGTATCGGCGAGGCCCATGACGAGAACTGGCCGTCGCTGAACGTGGGCGCGCGCAAGGACTTCAGCCGGGTGATGAACTATGCCGACGACGCGTATCGTGACCATGTGGTCGAGATTGCCGGCGCGGTCCAGGCCAAGGGCGGCATTTGCGCGGATGGCGCCTCGATCGCCATGGCGAAGAACCGCGACGGCGACGTCCGCACGCTCTATCGGCGCAACCGCCAGGTCTGGGTGGTCTTCGCGCTCTGCCCGGGCGAGGCAGTGCCACCGACCGGCTAGGGTTGGGCGGTGTATCGGTGTTCAGGCAATGGTGACGCGATGATCGGCGCGCAGTTCAGAGGGTTGGCCAGGGCCCGCTTGGGCAAGGACGGCTATCACGCCGCACCATGCGCGGGTTGCGAGGTCGTAGCGCTCTGCACCGGCGACGCGGTGCGTCGGTGCGGGGCCATATCCAGCGCCTCGGGCGACGGGTCGGCGCTGTGAGCGACCTGCGCACCATCGTCATCGACGGCCACGCGATCGAGGTCGATCCGCGCCTGACCCTGATCCAGGCTTGCGAGGAGGCGGGCGTCGAGATCCCGCGCTTCTGCTATCACGAGCGCCTGTCGATCGCCGGTAACTGCCGCATGTGTCTAGTCGAGGTTGTTGGCGGGCCGCCAAAACCCGCCGCGTCCTGCGCCATGCAGGTCAAGGACATGCGCCCCGGTCGCAATGGCGAGCCACCCGAGATCCGCACCAACTCGCCCATGGTGAAGCGCGCGCGCGAGGGGGTGATGGAGTTCCTGCTGATCAACCACCCGCTTGACTGCCCGATCTGCGACCAGGGCGGCGAGTGCGATCTGCAGGACCAGGCGATGGCCTATGGCGTCGATTTCAGCCGCTTCCGCGAGCCGAAGCGCGCCGTCACCGATCCGCCGCTCGGCCCGCTGGTCGAAACGCATATGACGCGCTGCATCTCGTGCACGCGCTGCGTCCGCTTCATGACCGAGGTCGCAGGCGTGCCCGAGATGGGCCAGACCGGCCGCGGCGAGGACAGCGAGATCATCAGTTACGAGGCTGCG
>JBCCSW010000495.1:0-2444 GCA_039199465.1 Pseudomonadota bacterium | reverse complement strand
CAGACGATCGCGGCGCCGATCAGGGGCAGCCAGGCCATCGGATCGACCCAGGCCGGGACGCGCCACGACGTGTTCCCCTCGAGCAGAGCGTCGATGCCGGCGATCAGGGCGCGGTTCATCTCGGCAAAGGTGCCGTTCTCGGCTGCCCCCACGGCATAGGTGGTGCCGAAGTAGACCGGCACGAGCCAGGGCGTCGCCATAAGGAAGGCCTTGAGGCCGACCACCGGCGCCCGGAAAAGCATACGCGCGACGACCGCTAAATGCATACCAAGTCTCCTACCTGACAGGGAAAGGCTGGACCTGAATTTCGGCAATCCACGGGCAGGTCGATGACGGGACCTTGCTCTTTCCGTGCCCGGCCTGCGTGCAAGCGGGCCACGGTACGCGCGACAGGCGAGATCCTGCGACGCGAGTCCTTAACAATCCTTGAAGTCGGGATCGGCCTGGATTGGGGGCCGCTGCGCGCCCTGCAGCTTTAAGACGACGCTTGATCGGCCTCGCCTATCGGTGCGGTTGTAGCAATACTACCAAGACGCGAAGATCGAGCTTTTTGATACAGCCGCTGTATTGAATCGTAATTGCGTGCGCCCTGCAAATATGGCGTGATTATGGAGCAACTTTCAGGCGACCTTGCCGCATTCTAGGCTTGGTGGAGGGCCACATGATCTCGCTCATCAAGACGCCGTTCTTCTCGCTGTTCCTGTTTGTTCTTCTGCTGCCAGTGTTGCTGGGTGTCATCATCCTGGCACCTGCGCTGCATGCCGGCTTCGCGGCGATCGCGGCACTGCCTGAAGCCAGCGAGGCCGCCGTCTGGTTGAGCGAACTGAGCGGCGGGCGCGTTGCGGTCTCGCCCGCCGTGCTCGCCGCCATCGTGGTGCTGCTGCCGAGTGTCATGCTGACGCTGTTTCTGGTCCAGCGCATCGCCGTCTGGATGGTGATGCCGGTCGGCGGCGGACAGGGCATGTCGCTGCCCGGCGATCTGATGACCTGGTGCTGGGGTTTCTTCAGTCTGCGCGGCCTGGTCGGCGCGATGCTTGGCCTGCTGGTCGCAGTGCCCTGGCTGATGGAGGCGTGGAAGCTGGGCGTCGCGAAGGGCGATATGGTGGCCGTGTTGACCGCGCCGCTGGGCGAGGTCTCGACGCTCTCACCCTTCGCACCGCTCATGCTGATCGCACTCGCGCCGATGATCGGCGGCATGCTGGCGCTGCATGGCGCCACGCTGTCGCTGCGCGCGGCCGGGATCACGCAGCAGATGCCCGGCTCGCCCCTGCAGGCCGTGATGCAGTTCCTGCTCGCTGCCCTGGCCGCGCCGCTGACGCTGCTGATCGTCTTCGTGGTCATCACGCAGGATGCGGTGAGCGGCGAAATCCTCGCCTGGTTCCCCGAGGCGAGGCTGGCGCATGTCTGGGCCGTCGCGCTGACCGCGGTGATCGCGCTGCAAGCCACCTACAGCGCTCTCCATGTTCGGGCGCATCTGAGCGCGGTCATGGGCCGTGCGGTGCCGCATTATCTGGATCAGCCGTCACGTTCGACCCTGCTGGATTGGGCCGACCAGCAGATCAGCGACTGGCGGCGCCAGAGGCTAGCTGTCTAGCCGCAGCCGGGGGGTCGGCGCCGCGCCGGCGCGGCCCGCCCCTTCCCGCCATCCCCGCTCCCGCCATCGACGGCGTTGTCGGAAAAATTGCCGGGTCGGCCGCACACGAACAATCCGCATCGTGAAACTTGATCTCATCTGCGATACTCATGAGAGTCGCGGTGGGAGACCGATCGATGGCGGAACAAGCGCGGGTTGTGGTGATCGGGGGCGGCGTCGTCGGCTGCTCGGTGCTCTATCACCTCGCCAAGCGCGGCTGGACCGATGCGCTGTTGCTGGAACGCTCGACGCTGACCTCGGGCTCAACCTGGCACGCGGCGGGCGGCTGCAACACGATCAACGGCGATCCCAATGTCGCGAAGCTGCAACGCTATACCATCGACCTCTATGACGAGATCGAGGCGCTGTCGGGCCAGGCCACGGGGTTCCACCTGACCGGCGGCGTCATGCTGGCCTCGACCGAAGAGCGGTTCGACTGGCTGAAGTCGATGCTGGCCAAGGGCCGCTACATGGATATGGGCCAGCGGCTGCTGACGCCCGAGGAAGCGCATGACCTGATGCCGCTGATCGATCCCGGCCAGTTCACCGGGGGCGTCTACACACCGCTTGAGGGCCATCTCGATCCATCGGGCGTGACCTGGGCCTATGCCAAGGCGGCCAAGGCGCTGGGCGCGCGCTTCGAACAGAACCGGAAGGTCGACGCGATCACCCGCACGGCCGAGGGCTGGTCCGTCGGGACCGACCGGGGCGAGATCCTCTGCGAGCATGTCGTGAATGCCGGCGGCCTCTGGGCGCGGGAAGTCGGGCGCATGGTCGGGCTGGAACTGCCACTCCTGGCCATGGAGCACAT
>JBCCSW010000494.1:0-2447 GCA_039199465.1 Pseudomonadota bacterium | reverse complement strand
GATCGCCGAGCGCGTCGTAGAGAGCATGCAGGCCCACCGCGCGCTGGTCGAGGAACGGACTTTGAAGGATCGGCGCCGAGGCGACCCGCCCGCCGTGGACGAGAGTGCGGCGTGAAGGGCATAAGAGGGCGATGACGACAGACCCGATACCGCTGTTCGACCCGCAGGCGCAGTACGCTCGCCTACGCCCGGCGATCGACCGCCGCATCCACGATGTGCTGGAGGGCGGGCGCTATGTCTTGGGCGCCGAGGTCGACGAGTTCGAGGCCGCACTCGCGGACCTCGCCGGCGTTGACCATGCGGTGACGGTCGCCAACGGCACCGATGCGCTGCTGATCGCCCTCCTGGCCGACGGCATCGGGCCGGGCGATGCGGTGTTCGTGCCCTCTTTCACCTTCATCGCCACGGCGGGTGCCGTCGTCGCTGCAGGCGCGACGCCAGTGTTCTGCGACGTGGATGCATCGACCTTCAACCTGGATCCAGGCGACCTGACCCGCGCCTTGGCTGAGCTACCCGGCCATCTGCGTGCGCGCGCCGTCATTCCCGTCGATCTGTTCGGCCAGCCGGCCGATTACGCCGGCATCCTGGAGGTCGCGGCCGCCCATGACCTGCTCGTCCTCTCGGACGCCGCGCAAAGCCTCGGCGGGGCGCTTCGTGGCGTGCCGGTGGGTGGCATCGCACCGGTGACCGCGACGAGCTTCTATCCGACCAAGCCGCTCGGTGCCTTCGGCGACGGCGGTGCGATCTTGACCGACGATGGTGAGCGCGCCGCGCGGATGCGGGATATTCGGGTGCATGGCGGCGGGCGGGTTGCGGGCCTCAATAGCCGGCTCGACACCCTGCAGGCGGCCGTGCTGCTGGCGAAACTGGAGAGTTTTGCGGCCGACCGCGACCGCAGGGCCGAAATCGCCACGCAGTACGAAGCCGCCTTCGACGGCCTGGTGGGGCGCCAGCAATGCCCGTCGGACACCGTCAGCGCCTTTGCTGTCTACGTCATCCTGCACGAGAACCGGGATGCGCTGCAGGCGGCGCTGAACCATCGCGGGATCTCGAGCCGGGCGTACTATGCAACGCCCCTGCACCGAACGGCGTCCATGCGTCGTTTTCACGGTGGCTACGGCGATCTCCCCGGGACCGATTGGTTGAGCGAGCGCATTCTCGCCCTGCCGATCTATCCCGACCTCGACGACCGAGACGTCGCCCGGATCCGCGAGACCGTCCTCTCGACCGTGGCCGAGTGCGAAGTGCCAATGGAACGCCTGGGCGGCTGAAGGACGCCGCCGGTTCTCCTTGGGTCCATGCCGGTCGGTACCGCCTGCGCGAGCGCCCGATACGCGTGTTCCTCACGTCAAACGTAGAAGGCGCGGCGCGTGCCCGAGCGCGGACCGGCTGGTGAGAAGAAGGCCCTGCGGACAACCCGGCACGGCGCGGCCAGAGTGTGCTGCACCCGTGCAGATGGCGCGGCGACACACTCCTTTTGACCCTTCCCTCAGCCCTGCGGCGTGCGGGTCAACCAGCATCGCAAGCGATGGACGACGATGATCCGCCAGACATGCTCCAGCCGGCTGGCCAGTGTGTCGTGTTTGCCTGCGCGTGCCAGCCCTTCGCGGGCGCGGGTCAGGAAAGACAGCACGCGGTCAGGTCGGCGCAGGCGGTCGATGCAGATCTCGGCAACACGCCTGGACCCGGGATCGGCCGCCGAGGGGCCGATGCGCCCGGTCAGGCCCAGGGTCTCGGTGATGATCAGGCTGATCGTCAGCGCCCGGAGCCAGCGTTCCCCCTGCGCCTTCTCGAACACGACGTCGATCTGTCGGGCGTCGAGCCGCCGCACGCTTTCGGCGAAGTCGGCGATCTTCTTCAGACTGACCCAGGTGTCCTTCGCCAGCTCAAGCGCGCAGAAATGGACCAGATCGATCGCGTCCGGGACCCGAACGGCCCTGCCTGCGATCAGGGCAACGCTGTCGCCGGCCAGCACCCCATCGACATCGAAAGCGATGCCATGGCGTGGCGCGGCGATCGCCCAGTGCAGCTCCAGCGCCAAGCCGCTGGCTTCGGACCAGAGTGTCCGGTGATGCAGCGCCTCGGCCGGCCAGGCGTCGGGTTCGGCGTCGTGGATGCCCGGCAGGGCCGTCAGCACCGCGACGGCCAGCTGCACGTCGCATTCGCGCAGATAGAAGTCGAGATCCTTCGAGATGCGGGCCATGCCGGCCGGGCGCAGGACCTCGCTCCAGACCGCCCCTTTGGCGAAGAAGGCGGGGATGCCGGCGGCCTCCAACGCGCCGGCGATCCGCGCGGTCTCGGTCGTGAGCGCCTGCTGACGCTCGGCCGCCTCGTCCATGAACCGGCGCATTCCCGCTATGACGTCGTCGGGTAGCGCAAGACTGGACTGCTCGATGAAGAAGAGCACCTCGCCCACGACCTCATGCTGCAGCATCGCCTCGGCCACG
>JBCCSW010000493.1:0-2457 GCA_039199465.1 Pseudomonadota bacterium | reverse complement strand
CCCGCACCTTTAGCCAGGTGTCGATCCCGCTCGGCGGCCGTGATGAGCAGGTCACCTGCCGCGATGCCGTTGCAAACGCGCTGCTGCACCGCTACAGCCCGACGCTGTTCCAATTGGAGGATGCAGCGCGCCAGTATCGTGGCATGACGCTCATGGAACTGGCCCGAGAAAGCCTCGGCAACGCAGGCGTGAACACACGCGGTTTGTCGCGCGACGAGGTGGCGACGCGCGCGCTGCATTCGACCTCGGACTTTCCCGAGATCCTCTCGGCCGTCACCAACAAGACGCTCCGGCAGGCCTACGACGCCTATCCCCGCACCTTCATGCTGTTCTGTCGCCAGGTGCTGGCGACCGACTTCAAGGCGATGCATCGCGTCCAGCTCGGCGAAGCCCCGCAGCTGCTCGAGGTCGGCGAAAGCGGCGAGTTCAAGCGCGGCACGCTGGGCGAGAGCAAGGAGAGCTACAAGGTCAAGACCTATGGTCGGGTGGTCGCCATCACGCGCCAAACGCTGATCAACGACGATCTCGACGCCTTCACGCGCATCCCGGCGATGTACGGCAACTCCATCGCGCAGCTGGAGTCGGACGTGGTCTGGGGCATCATCACCGCCAACCCGGCGATGGCCGACGGCAATGCGCTCTTCCACACCACCCACAAGAACCTGGCAGGCACCGGCGCGGCGCTCGATGTCAGCAGCGTCGGAGCGGCGCGCGCGGCGATGGCCAAGCAGACCGGCCTCGACAAGAAGACGGTGCTGAACGTCCGGCCTGCCTTCCTGATCGTGCCGGCCTCACTGGAACTGAAAGCCGAACAGCTGGTGGCCCAGAACCTCGTGCCCGCCGCGACGTCCAGCGTGGTGCCGCAGTCGATCAGGACGCTGGCGCCGATCAGCGAGCCCCGGCTCGACGCCGCCAGCGAGACCGCCTGGTATCTGGCGGCCAGCCCGAACCAGATCGACACCATCGAGTACGCCTATCTCGAGGGCCAGCAGGGCGCCTATATCGAGACGCGCAACGGCTTCGACGTCGACGGGGTCGAGATCAAGTGCCGCCTCGACTTCGGAGCCAAGGCCATCGACTGGCGCGGCCTCTACAAGAACCCGGGCGCGTAAGGCGCGCTTCCTGAACCCTGACACACGGGCGGTCCTGACGGGCCGCCCTTCGTCTTTCCACGAGGATCCCCATCATGAAAACCTACGTCCAGCCCGGCAACACCATCACCCTGACCGCGCCCTATGCCGTCGCCTCCGGCGATGGCCTGCTCGTCGGCTCCATCTTCGGCATCGCCGCGGGTGCCGCCGCCATTGGCGAGCCCGTCGAGACCGCGCTCGTCGGCGTGTTCGACATCACCAAGGTCGGCTCCCAGGCGTGGACGGTTGGCGCCAAGGTCTATTGGGACGACACCAACAAGCGCACCACGACCGTCGCGACCGACAACACCCTCATCGGCGCGGCCGTCGAGGCGGTGGCGAGCGGCGCCGGCGACACCATCGGCCGGGTGCGCCTGAACGCGACGTTCTGATGTCGGCCTTCGCCGCCGCCATCGGCGCGCTCTTCGCCGATCCGAACATCGGCCGGGACGCGGTCTACATCGCCGACGGCGGTACACCCGTGCTGGTGCGTGCCGTCGCCCGTCGCGCCGACGCGGTCACCGACTTCGGCGACGCGCGGCTCTGGTCCGAAACCACCCGGATCGACCTGCGCGTGGCCGAGGTGGCGAACCCGCGTCCCGGCGACCGCATCGAGATCGACGGCGACGCCTTCCTCATACAGGGCGAGCCGGTCCGCGACCGCGAGCGGCTGGTCTGGACCGTCGACCTGAGGCCCGCGTGAAACTGAAGCTCGACATCGATCCCGACATCGTCGCGATGATGGCGGCCGAGGTCGCGGCGGGTGAACGGGCCGTCACCGCCGCCATTCGCGAGGCCGGGACTGGGCTGAAGACGGCGTGGCGGTTGCAGATCACCGGCGCGGGGCTTGGTACACGGCTCGCCAACTCGATCCGGAGCCAGAACTTCCCGCGCGCAGGCGAAAGCCTTGATGCGGCGGCGCTGGTCTGGTCCAAGGCCCCGGTGATTGTCGGAGCGCACGACAGCGGCCCATTGATCCGCTCGAAAGAGGGGTTCTACCTCGCGATCCCCACGGAAGCAGCAGGTCGAGGCCTGCGCGGCGGCCGGATCACCCCCGGTGAATGGGAGCGGCGACGCGGCCTCCGCCTGCGTTTCGTCTATCGCCGGACGGGCCCCAGCCTGCTGGTCGCCGAGGGGCGGCTGAACACGAAAGGCCAGGCGGTGGTGTCGCGGTCGAAGACCGGGCGCGGAAAGGTCACTGCGCCGATCTTCCTGCTGGTGCCGCAGGTCAAGCTGCCGAAGCGGCTGGATCTGGCGCGGGATGCAGACCGGGCGTTGGACAGCGTGCCGGGGCTGATCGTGGCGAACTGGGTGGGGGGTAGGTTGT
>JBCCSW010000492.1:0-2460 GCA_039199465.1 Pseudomonadota bacterium | reverse complement strand
TCGTCGTCGCTCGGGTTGAGATCGACTATCGCCGGCCCGCCTTGTTCGACGATCTGATCGAGGTCGCGACGACGCTGACGCGGCGAGGACACGCCTCGGTCGAGGTCATGCAGGCGGTCACGCGGGACGGCGATCCGCTGGCCCAGGGTGTTGTGCGCCTCGGCGTCATGGGGCGCGACGGCCGCCCGGCGCGCCTGCCAGACGCCGTCGCGGTGGCGCTGGATCGGCTGCAGCGGGCTTGACGTTGGCGCAATAGGAAAGATCAGGTTGCTGCTGATGTCCGAGCCACGCCTCAACCCCTCGAAATCCGACGGGAGTTGCGTCATAATGCGTTCTAGCGGGGGCTGGCCCGGCACCGGGGCAAACCCGGGTCGGTAGCGCTGGCTCGCCAACCGCGGAGGCAGAGGCAGAACCATGGGCGAGATGCTCATCACGCTGGGCACGGCGGCGCCGGTGCTCGCGCAGGCGGCCACGGTAGAGGCGCTCTCAGCGCCCGTCCCGGAAACCGATTTCTCCATCGTCGGCCTGTTCCTGATCGCAGGGCCCGTCGTGAAGGCGGTGATGTTGATGCTGGTGGCGGCATCGGTCTGGTGCTGGGCGGTGATCGTAGAGCGCGCGATGACGTTCCGCGCCAAGGCGCGCGCGATCGATCAGTTCGAGGCTGAGTTCTGGTCGGGCGCCCCGCTCGAGGATCTGTACGACCGGGTCGGCACCGACCCGGCGACGCCGGCCGAGCGCGTGTTTGCCGCCGGTATGACCGAGTGGAACCGTAGCTTGGTCGGCGGCAGCGTGCTGCCCGGCACCCAGGCACGTGTCCAGCGTGCCATGTCGGTCGCCCAGGCGCGCGAGGCGGCGACGATGCAGCGCCGTCTGGGCTTCCTCGCGACCACGGGGGCCGTCGCGCCCTTTATCGGCCTGTTTGGCACGGTGTGGGGCATCAAGGTCGCGTTCCAGGCGATCGCCGGTCAGCAGTCGACGAACCTGGCGGTCGTCGCGCCGGGCATCGCCGAGGCGTTGTTGGCCACGGCGCTGGGCCTGCTGGCGGCGATCCCCGCGGTGATGGCCTATAATCGGCTGACGCAGGTTGCCGATGGGCTGTTGGACCGGCTGGAGAATTTCGCCGACGAGTTCGCGACGATCCTCGGCCGGCAGATCGATCGTGCCGCCATGGGCGGCCGGGCGCACGCGGCGGACTAGGGAACGGCGGCCGGGCCGTCGGGGCGCGTTGGAGAGCGTGCGATGGGCATGACGAATGCAGCGCAGGCGACGGGCGGCGGGCGTGGGGGCCGCCGGGCGCGCCGTCGCGGCCAGCCGATGAGCGAGATCAACGTAACGCCCTTCGTCGACGTGATGCTGGTGCTGCTGATCATCTTCATGGTGGCGGCACCGCTGCTGACCGTCGGCGTGCCCGTGCGTATGCCCGAGAGCCGCGCCGAGGCACTGCCGCCGCCCGGGGCCGCGCCGCTCGCCATCACCATCGACGCGACGGGCACCGTCTATCTGCAGGACGATGCCGTCCGGCCCGGCGCGCTCTCCGCCCGGCTTGATGCGGACGCCGCGGCCCGTCGCGATGCCGCTGGGCCCGATGGCGGCGCGGTCTTCCTGCGGGCCGATCGCGGGCTCGACTACGGCCGGGTGATGGAGGTGATGGGCGCACTCTCGGCCGCGGGCTTCCGCAACATCGCGCTGGTGACCGATCAGCGCGTCGAGGGGCCCAATTAGCCGGCGATGGCAGGCAAGGCCGCATATGCCAAAGCCCCGGCGCGTCTGCAGGAGACGGGCGGCGAGCGCGTCATGCCGTGGGCCATGGCCGCGTCGGTCGGCGCCCATCTGCTGGTCGTCGCCGCCACCGCCCAGGGCGCTTTCGATACGACCGTCGAGGCGCCGAAGATGCCGAGCCTCGCCCAGGTCAGCATGATCACCGAGGCCGACTTCCAGGCCGCGCTGTCGACCGCGCCGACCTTCGGCGAGACCGAGCGTGCTGGCATCGCCAATGGCGGTTTCGTCGATCCTGCCGCTGCCGGCGACGGCACCAAGCCGGTCGAGGCCGTCCCGCAGGCGGTTGCCGAGGCGCCGGCACCGGAGAGGCCTCCGGAAACGCCGCCCCAACAGACTGAGCCCGAGACCATCGAGGCGGCTGAGACAGCGCCCGATATCGCACCGCCCGAGAACCCCGTGCCGAGCGAGCCCGTCCGCCCGACTATTGCCGAGATCCCCGTGCCCGAGGCGCCGCTCCGCCAAGCCGAGCGCCCCGAGAGCCCGCCGTCGACCGACCCGCTGCAGCCGCTCGCTTCCGCTTCCGCGCCACTGCCCGAGGCGACGCCGACGGCACCTACGCGCCCGGAACCCGAGCCTCAACCCGATCCGACGCCCGAGGTCGAGGAGGTCGCCACCGCGCCTCCTGAAGAGGCGGAAGAGGACGAGGCAGAGAGCGAGGCGGACGCGCCCTCGCTCGCGCCC
>JBCCSW010000491.1:0-2466 GCA_039199465.1 Pseudomonadota bacterium | reverse complement strand
CTGCTGACCGCCAAGCCGGTGTTGGAGGATGTCGCCCGCGTCTTCCCGGCGACGCTGGAGCTGGCGACCATCGCCACGATCATCGGCGTCGCGCTCGGCATCCCGGCGGGCGTGCTGGCGGCGGTGCATCCCGGCAGCCTGATCGACCAGCTCGTGCGCGTGCTCGGCCTGATCGGCTATTCGATCCCGGTCTTCTGGCTCGGCCTGATGGCCCTGCTGCTGTTCTATGGCGAGTTGGGCTGGACCGGAGGGCCGGGGCGGCTCGATACGATCTATGAGTTCCAGTACGAGCTGGACGTGGTTCCCGTCACCGGCGCGATACTGATCGACACCGCGCTGGCCGGCGCCTGGGACATCTGGGCCAACGCGTTCAGCCACGTGATCCTGCCTGCGGGCGTGCTCGGCTACTATTCGACCGCGTATATCAGCCGGATGACCCGATCCTTCATGATCGACCAGCTGGGGCAGGAATACGTGACCACCGCACGCGTGAAGGGCATGCCGGAGTGGCGCGTGATCTGGGTGCATGCGCTCGGCAATGTCTGGGTGCCGCTGATCACCGTGATCGCACTCACCTACGCCAATCTGCTCGAGGGGTCGGTCCTGACCGAGACGGTCTTCGCCTGGCCGGGGCTCGGCCTCTATATCACGCGCGCGCTGTTCTCGGCCGACCTCGCCGCGGTGATGGGCGGGACGATCGTCGTCGGCGCGACCTTCATCTTCCTCAATATGATCTCCGACGTGCTCTACCGCGTCGTCGACCCCAGGGCGCGCCGGTGAGCGTCATACTGCCGGAGGAAGCTCGCGCCCCCCGGCGGGGCTGGCGCGACTGGCTGATGGACCCGGTCCCGACCTCGGCGGCGCAGGCGCGGCTGGGGCAGGCCTGGCTCGGCTGGCTGCGTTTCCGCTCGAACGCGCTGGCTATGATCGGCTTCGCGGTGATCGTGGCACTGCTGGTGACCGCCGCCGCCGCACCGCTGCTTGCCACGCATGACCCCTATGCGCAGGATCTCGCGCAGCGCCTGCTGCCGCCGTTCTCGCCCGGCCACTGGCTCGGCACCGACGAGTTCGGCCGCGATATCTGGAGCCGGATCGTCCACGGCTCGCGCATCACTCTCTATATCGTCGCGCTGGTCACCGTGACGGCACCGGTATTCGGGCTGATCGTCGGCACCGTGGCGGGCTATTTTGGCGGGTTGGTCGATGGGGTGCTGATGCGCCTGACCGACATCTTTCTGGCCTTCCCGCGCCTGATCCTGGCGCTGGCCTTCGTCGCGGCCCTCGGCCCGGGGATCGAGAACGCGGTGCTGGCCATCGCGCTGACCGCCTGGCCGCCCTATGCCCGCGTCGCCCGGGCCGAGACGCTGACGGTGCGCGGTGCCGACTATATCTCGGCGATCCGGCTGCAGGGGGCGGGACCCGTGCGCGTGATCTTCGGTCATGTCGCGCCGATGTGCATCCCCTCGGTGATCATCCGCGTGACCCTCGACATGGCGGGGATCATCCTCACGGCGGCGGGGCTCGGCTTCCTGGGCCTCGGCGCGCAGCCGCCGCTGCCGGAATGGGGGCTGATGATCTCCTCGGGCCGGAAGTTCCTATTCGACCAGTGGTGGGTGGCGACCATGCCGGGCCTCGCGATCTTCATCGTCTCGCTCGGCTTCAACCTGCTGGGCGACGGCCTGCGCGACGTGCTGGATCCCAAGGGCTCGGGCCGGTGAGCAAGCCGCTCCTGGAAATCGACAACCTGCGCGTGACCTTCGACACGCCGGCCGGGCCGGTCGAGGCGGTGCGGGGCGTGTCGTTCCGGCTGGGGCGCGAGCGGCTGGGGATCGTGGGCGAGAGCGGGTCGGGCAAGACGATGACCGGCCGCTCGGTCCTGCGCCTGATCCGCCCGCCTGGCCGGATCGAGGCCGATGTCATGCGTTTCGGCGACATCGACCTCATGACCGCGTCCGAACGCGAGATGCGCGGCCTCCGCGGCAAGCGGATCGCCATGGTGATGCAGGACCCGAAGTTCTCGCTGAACCCGGTGATGACCGTCGGGCGCCAGTTGACCGAGGGCCTGCACCGGCGTGACGGGCTTTCCGCCCGCGCTGCCCGCGTCAAAGCGGAGGAGGCGCTGGACGCCGTGCAGATCCGCGACGCGGCGCGCGTGTTCGAGGCCTATCCGCACGAGCTTTCGGGCGGCATGGGCCAGCGCGTCATGATCGCCATGATGCTGATCCCCGAGCCGGACCTGCTGATCGCAGACGAGCCGACCTCGGCGCTGGACGTGACGGTGCAGGCCGAGGTGCTGCGCATCCTCGATGCGCTGGTGCGCGAGCGGGGCATGGCGCTGATCTTCATCAGCCACGATCTGCCGCTTGTCGGCCAGTTCTGCGACCGCATCCTGGTGATGTATCGCGGCCGCGTTGTCGAGACGGTGGAAGCCGGCCGCCTGCAGGAGGCGCGCCACCCCTATACCCG
>JBCCSW010000490.1:0-2474 GCA_039199465.1 Pseudomonadota bacterium | reverse complement strand
TCTCGAACGCCGCTCGCCCCCAGTCGCGCCAGACCTTTCGCGCGTGCTCGCCCTGTTCGCCTTCGAGCCGGTCGGCCATCCATAGAAGGGCGCCGAAGATCAGGGTGCGGTCGTCGCCGATGATCTCGACGATGCCTGCCTTCTTCATCAGCCCGCCGAGTTCGATCAGCTGCCGCGTACGCTTGCGCCGGTCCATCTGCCAATCCCGCCGGTCATGCCGCGCCCGGGCCGCCTGATGGCGGTTCCGCGCGGCCCGGTTTCGCCTCAGAGCCGCTTCCGTCGCCGCCATCTTTCGGAGCAGGCTTTCGCGACTTGCCTCGAAACATCGCCGCCCCGCGCTTCGCCCATGCCTCTCGCTTTGCCGCGTCCGTCGTCTCGGCCAGCACGATCAGCGCGCCCGCCAGTTCCTCGGGCGCCAGCGCATCGGCCCCGGTGGCGATCACCAGCTCGCCCAACTGCTGCACCTTGCGCGTCTTCAACTCCCGCGCCTTATCCTCGAGCGCCTTCAGCTCCGCGTCGAAATCCCTCGGTTTGCGCATGTCATCCTCCTCAAGCCGTTGATGCAATAAGGATACAAGCACCCCGCGCGAAAGGCTCCGGGGTCGCCGGGACATTGCGAGACGGCCCGGTCCCGCCCGAGAATTTTTCGAGGGAGGGCGCGCTTATACGTCGTTCCGACGTCGCGGTGCCCATGGCACAGATCGCCCAATCATGGCGATCTATCACCTCCACATGAAGGTCATCGGACGCTCGTCCGGCGCAAGTGCGGTCGCGGCCGCCGCCTACCGGTCGGCCACGCGGCTCCGCGACGAGCGGATCGAGCGCAGCCACGACTTCACCGGCAAGCGCGGCGTCGTGCATTCCGAGGTGCTGTTGCCCGACGGCGCGCCCGATGCCATGTCCGACCGGGAACGCCTCTGGAACGCGGTCGAAGCCTGCGAACTGCGCCGCGACGCCCAGCTCGCGAGGGAACTGGAATTCGCCCTGCCGCGCGAGATGAGCGAGGCGCAGGCGATCGACCTCGCCCGCGACTTCGTGCAGTCCGAGTTCGTCACCCGCGGCATGATCGCCGACCTGAACCTGCACTGGGACCGGACCGACGACGGCCTTCCGAAACCCCATGCCCATGTCATGCTGACGATGCGCTCGGTGGATGAGGACGGCTTCGGCCCCAAGGTGCGGGAATGGAACCGCACCGATCTGCTCGAACACTGGCGGGACCGCTGGGCGGGCTTCGCCAATGCGCGGCTGGCCGAACTCGATATCGACGCGCGGATCGATCACCGGAGCCTCGAGGCGCAGGGCATCGCGCTGGAGCCGCAGGACAAGATCGGCGCGCCCGCGCAGCGGATCACGGGCGCGGGTCAGGAGGCCGACCGCGTCGAGATGCACCGGTCCATCGCGCGCGAGAACGGCACCCGGATCATCGCCGACCCACACCTCGCACTCGATGCGATCACCCGGCAGCGGGCGACCTTCACCCGCCGCGACATGGCCGCTTTCGAGCATCGCCACAGCGACGGGCGGGGTCAGTACGACGCGGTGCTGGGGGCGATGCGCCGCGCGCCGGACCTGATGGCGCTGGCGCAGGACGCACGGGGCGACGAACGGTTCACCACGCGCGACATGCTGGAGACCGAGCAGCGTCTCCATCGCGCGGCGGTGGCGATGGCGGAGCGGGCGCGTCATGGCGTTGACGCCCGTGTCCGCGACACAGCAATGACGCGCGCCGAGGCGCGGGGTCTGATCCTGTCCGCCGAGCAGGCCGATGCGCTGGCCCATGTCACCGACGCCCGCGACCTCGGGGTTGTCATTGGTCATGCCGGGACGGGGAAGAGCGCGATGTTAGGCGTGGCGCGCGAGGCCTGGGAGGCGGCGGGCTACCGCGTCCGCGGCGCGGCGCTCTCGGGGATTGCGGCGGAGAACCTCGAGGGCGGATCGGGGATCGGGTCCCGCACCATCGCGAGCCTCGAACACGGTTGGGCACAGGGGCGCGATGCGCTCTCACCGCGCGACATCCTCGTGATCGATGAAGCCGGGATGGTCGGCACCCGGCAGCTCGAGCGCGTGCTGTCGCAGGCGTCCGAAGCCGGGGCCAAGGTGGTTCTGGTCGGCGATCCGCAGCAGTTGCAATCGATCGAGGCGGGCGCGGCGTTCCGGTCGCTGCACGACCGCCACGGCGGCGCGCGGATCGGCGAGGTGCGGCGGCAACGCGAAGCCTGGCAGCGGGAGGCGACGCGCGACCTGGCAACGGGCCGGACTGAGGCGGCGCTGGCGGTCTATGAGGCCCACGGCCATGTCCACGCGGCACCCACCCGTGAGGCCGCGCGCGAAGCCCTGATCGAGGGCTGGGACCGCGACCGGCAGGCCAGCCCCAAGGCCAGCCGCATCATCCTGACCCGTACCGCCAGGTTCAGCGCGCGCACCTCGTCATTGGTATGGGTCAGGATGATGCGGCTGGCCTTGGGGCTGGC
>JBCCSW010000489.1:0-2475 GCA_039199465.1 Pseudomonadota bacterium | reverse complement strand
GGCAGCGCCGGTATAGGCCGGCCTGGCCTGGCCTGGATGCGCGCTCAGTCGAGCGCGACGCCGGTCATCGCTCCCCCGGCTCACCAAAGCCGATCGAGACGATCAGCCGGCGAGACCGTGGCAGTGCTTGAACTTCTTGCCCGATCCACAGGGGCACGGCGCGTTGCGGCCGATCTTGCCGAAGGGATTTTCGTTGTCGGGCGTGCCCTCCGGCGGCTCCGGCAGGTCGCCCGGCGCGCCGCCGATCGCCATCGCCCGCTCGGCCTGTGCACTGCCCGCCGCCAGCCCGGCATTCGCCGTCGCCAAGGCGGCGGCGCGCCGGCGCAGCTCCGCTTCGGCCTCGACGATGGCCTGCTCGCGCGCCGCCTGCTCCTCGGGCGTCATCAGCCTCAGCGAGCCGAGTTGGCGCGTCACATCGCGACGCAGGCGCATCAGCAGGCTCTCGAACAGTTGGAAGGCCTCTGACTTGTACTCGTTCAACGGATCGCGCTGGGCATAGCCGCGCAGCCCGATGACCGAGCGGAGCTGGTCGAGCTGCACCAGATGCTCGCGCCAATGGTGGTCGAGGATCTGCAGCAGAACCTGCTTCTCCACCTCGCGCATGTTCTCGACGCCGATATCGCTTTCCTTGCGCGAATAGATATCGTCCGAGGTGTCGATCAGCCGCTCCAGCAGGATGTCGTCGTCGACGCCCTCCTCCTCGGCCCATTGCTTGACCGGGATCTCGACGCGGGTGACGTCGGCGATCTCCTCCGACAGCCCGTCGGTGTCCCACTCACCGGCATAGGCGCGCTTCGGCACGAAGCGGCGGACCGCATCCTCGATCACGCTGTGGCGCATGTCGCGCACCGTGTCGGAGAGGTCGGTGGTTTCCATGATGTCGCGGCGCTGTTCGAAGATCGTCTTGCGCTGTTCGTTCATCACGTCGTCGAACTTCAGCAGGTTCTTGCGAATGTCGAAGTTGCGCGCCTCGACCTTGCCCTGGGCATTGGCGATCGACTTGTTGACCCAGGTGTGGACGATGGCCTCGCCCTGCTCCAGCCCCAGCTTCTGCAGCATGCCGTCCAGCCGCTCGGACCCGAAGATGCGCATCAGATCGTCCTGCAGCGACAGGTAGAAGGTCGAGCGGCCAGGGTCGCCCTGACGCCCCGACCGGCCGCGCAGCTGGTTGTCGATGCGCCGGCTCTCGTGCCGCTCGGTACCCAGCACCCAGAGCCCGCCTGCCTCCAGCGCCCGCGCCTTGCCGGCATCGACCTCGGCCTCGACCCGGGCCTTGATCTCGTCGTGCTTCGCGGCGTCGGGCTCCTCCGCCAGCGCGGCCGCGACCAGCAGCTCGGCATTGCCGCCCAGTTTGATGTCGGTGCCGCGTCCGGCCATGTTGGTCGCGATGGTGATTGCGCCGGGCCGGCCGGCCTGGGCCACGATCTGCGCCTCCTGCTCGTGATAGCGCGCGTTCAGCACCGAATGCGGCACGCCCCCCTTCTGCGCGAGGTCGCCGAGGAACGGCACGATCTCGTCGAGATAGGCGGCGCGGTCGGCGAAGGCCGCCTGCGTCTTCGGCTTCTGAGCCGCGATATCCTCGCGCTCCTTCTTCAGGCGGGCCGCGATCGACTTCAGTACCTTCGGAGACTTCAGCAGGGCCGAGAGCATCTCGGACTTCTCGATCGACACGGTGCCGACCAGCACCGGCTGTCCGCGCCTGACGGCATCGGCGATCGCTTCGACGATGGCCTCGCTCTTCTCGTCGCCCGTGCGATAGACTTGGTCGTCGTCGTCGATCCGCGCGACCGGCAGGTTGGTCGGGATCTCGACCACTTCGAGGCCGTAGATCGACTGAAACTCCTCAGCCTCGGTCAGCGCGGTCCCGGTCATGCCGGCCAGCTTGCCGTAGAGCCGGAAGTAATTCTGGAACGTCACCGAGGCCATGGTCTGGTTCTCGGGCTGGATCTGCACCTTCTCCTTGGCCTCGACCGCCTGGTGCTGGCCGTCCCCCCAGCGCCGGCCTTCCATCATGCGGCCGGTGAACTCGTCGATGATGACGACCTTGTCCTGCTTCACGATGTAGTCGCGGTCGCGCATGAAGACCTTGTGGGCCGACAGCGCCTTGTTCACGTGGTGCAGGAGGCTGATGTTCTGCGGGTCGTAGAGCGAGCCGTCGGCGGGCAGTTGTCCGTCCTCGCGCAGCAGCGCCTCGGCCTTCTCGTTGCCCTCGTCGGTCAGGACGCAGGTGCGCGCCTTCTCGTCGAGCTCGAAATCCGCGTCGTCGAGCTGGGGGATCACGGCGTCGGCGGCGTGATACAGCTCGCTCCGATCCTCAACCGGGCCCGAGATGATCAGCGGCGTGCGCGCCTCGTCGATCAGGATCGAGTCCACCTCGTCGACGATCGCATAGGCATGGCCGCGCTGGACCATGTCGTCGAGCCGGAACTTCATGTTGTCGCGGAGATAGTCGAAGCCGAGCTCGTTGTTCGTCGC
>JBCCSW010000488.1:0-2482 GCA_039199465.1 Pseudomonadota bacterium | reverse complement strand
CCGTCATCTCCAGCACGTCGGCGATGGACTTGTCGCGGTACTTGATCTCCAGCGTCTCGCGGTTGTAGCGGGCGCCGTTGCAGGTCTCGCAGGTCACGTAGACGTCCGGCAGGAAGTGCATCTCGACCTTGATGACGCCGTCGCCCTGGCACGCCTCGCAGCGCCCGCCCTTGACGTTGAAGGAGAAGCGGCCGGGTTTGTAGCCGCGGGCTTTCGACTCCGGCAGCCCCGCGAACCAGTCCCGGATCGGTCCGAAAGCGCCGGTATAGGTGGCCGGGTTCGAGCGGGGCGTGCGGCCGATGGGCGACTGGTCGATATCGATGACCTTGTCGAGCCGCTCCAGCCCGCGGACCGTACGGCAGGGTGCGGGCTGCTGGCGGGCGCCGTTCAGCCGGTTGGCCGCATGCTTGTAAAGCGTTTCGTTGATCAGCGTGGACTTGCCGGAGCCCGAGACGCCGGTGATGCAGGTGAGCGTGCCGACCGGTATCTCGAGGGTGACGTCCTGGAGGTTGTTGCCGGACGCGCCCTCGACCGTGATGAAGTCGCCCGTCCCCCTCCTGCGCACCGCAGGAATGGCGATCTCGCGCCGGCCGATGAGATAGTCCCCCGTCACCGAACCCTCGGTGTCGGCGATATCGGTGGGCGTTCCGCTCGCGATGATCTGGCCGCCATGCACACCGGCACCGGGGCCGATATCGAGCACGTAGTCCGCGTCCCGGATCGCCTCCTCGTCGTGCTCGACGACAATGACCGTGTTGCCCTGGTCGCGCAGGCCCTTGAGGGAGGTGAGGAGGCGCCCGTTGTCCCGCTGATGGAGGCCGATGGAGGGCTCGTCGAGGACGTAGAGCACACCGGTAAGGCCCGAGCCGATCTGGCTGGCGAGGCGGATCCGTTGGCTCTCCCCGCCCGAGAGGGTGCCGGCACCCCCGGCGAGGGTCAGATAATCGAGGCCCACATCCACGAGAAAGCCGAGGCGCTCCCGGATTTCCTTCAGGATGGCCGAGGCGATCTGGTTCTTCTGTGCAGAGAGGTGGTCCGGCGCTTCCAGCACCCAGTCCCGCGCCTCGCGGATCGAAAGCTCCGTGACCTCACCGATATGCTTGCCGCCGATCTTCACGGCCAGTGCCTCGGCGCGGAGCCGGTGGCCACCGCAGGTGCCGCAGGCGCGGCTGCCCTGATAGCGCTCGAACTCTTCGCGCACCCAGGCGCTGTCCGTCTCCCGCCACCGGCGCTCCATGTTCGGCAGCA
This sequence comes from Pseudomonadota bacterium, assembly GCA_039199465.1. GTDB lineage: Bacteria > Pseudomonadota > Alphaproteobacteria > Rhodobacterales > Rhodobacteraceae > Thermohalobaculum. The sequence goes on along the minus strand of JBCCSW010000488.1, from coordinate 1,234 downwards.
CGCCCTCGAAGACACGGTTGACGCTGTAGACGCGGCCACCGTCGTCGAAGCGGAACTTGATCTTCTCGTCGCCGGAGCCGTGGAGCATGAGCTGCTTCACATGGGCAGGGAGCTTTCGCCAGGGCGTGCTGGCGGAGAACTCGTAATGCGCCGAAAGCGCTTCCAGCGTCTGTCGGAAGATGGGCGTTTTCGACTTGTTCCAGGGCGCAATGGCCCCTTCGGAGAGGCTGAGCGCATCATCCGGCACGATGAGCTTTTCGTCGAAGTACACCTCACGGCCCAGGCCGTCGCAATCCGGGCAGGCGCCGAAGGGGGCGTTGAACGAGAAGAGGCGCGGCTCGATCTCGGCGATGGTAAAGCCTGAGACAGGACAGGCGAAGTTCTCGGAGAAGGTGATCCGCTCGGGGTCCGGCGTGTTGCCGTCGTCATCGGCGGAAGGGGCAGTTTCGATGATGGCGATGCCGTCGGCCAACGCGAGCGCGGTGCTGAAGCTGTCGGCCAGGCGCTGGGCGAGGCCCTCCTTCACCACCAGGCGGTCGACCACGATGTCGATGTTGTGGCGGAACTTCTTGTCGAGCTCCGGCGGCTCGTCGAGGTCGTGGAACTGGCCGTCCACCTTCACGCGCTGAAAGCCGGCTTTGCGCCATTCGGCGAATTCCTTGGCGTAGGAGCCTTTGCGGTCGCGGATCACCGGGGCGAGCAGGTAGGCGCGGGTGCCTTCCTCCATCGCCATCACACGGTCCACCATCTCGCTTACCTGCTGTGCCTCGATGGGCAGGCCGGTGGCAGGGGAGAAGGGTGTGCCCGCGCGGGCGAAGAGCAGGCGCAGATAGTCGTAGATCTCCGTGACGGTGCCGACCGTGGAGCGCGGGTTGCGGGAGGTCGTTTTCTGCTCGATCGAGATGGCCGGCGAGAGCCCTTCGATATGATCCACATCCGGCTTCTCCATCATCTGGAGGAACTGGCGGGCGTAGGCGCTGAGGCTTTCGACGTAGCGGCGCTGGCCCTCGGCGTAGATGGTGTCGAAGGCGAGGGACGACTTGCCGGACCCCGAGAGGCCCGTGATCACCGTCAGGCTGTTGCGCGGGATATCGACATCGACTCGACGAACCGACGCTGGGCCTCGGTGTAGATGGTGTCGAAGGCGAGGGACGACTTGCCGGCGCCGGAAACCCCGGTCATCACCGTCACCCGACCGTGGGGCACCCGGCAGTCGACCCCCTTCAGGTTGTGG
>JBCCSW010000487.1:0-2506 GCA_039199465.1 Pseudomonadota bacterium | reverse complement strand
GGGTGGGGGGGGGTCTTGGCCGGGGGGGGGGGGGGCCACGGCGGTGCCAGCCGCGGTCTCCAGGCGGATCTCGCGGCTCTGGCCGAGGTCGCGGACGAAGCTGACCCGTGCCGCCAGCCGGTTCTCGCCCGGCTGGTCGGCCGCTGGGATCAGTTGCACGCGCTCGGGCCTGCACATCGCCACCACGCGGGCGCCGGCGCGGAACTGCGATCCCTCCTTCGCCGTCAGGGGGCCGGCGGCGGTGTCGACCACCGGATCGGCGGCGCGGCCCTCGAACCAGTTGGCGCGGCCGATGAAGCCCGCGACGAAGGCCGTGGCGGGCTGATGATAGATCTCGGCCGGGCTGCCGACCTGCTCGACCGCGCCGTTCGACATGACCACGATGCGGTCGGCCATGGTCATCGCCTCGCGCTGATCATGCGTCACGACGACGGTGGTGATCGCGAGGCGCTGCTGCAGCAGGCGGAGTTCCACCTGCATCTCCTCGCGCAGCTTGGCATCGAGCGCCGACATCGGCTCGTCCAGCAGGAAGACGCGCGGGTCCTGCGCCAGTGCCCTCGCGATGGCGACGCGCTGGCGCTGCCCGCCGGAGAGCGCGCCGATGCGGCGATCGCCGAGACCCGAGAGGCGGACGAGATCCAGCAGCTGTTCCGCGCGCGCCCGCCGTTCGATCTTGGGCCGTCCGGCGATCGCCAGGCTGTAGGCGATGTTGTCGGCCACGCTCAGATGCGGGAACAGCGCGAAGGACTGGAACACGACGCCGAAGCGCCGCGCCTCGGCCGGCAGGTCGGTGATATCCTCGCCATCCAGCAGGAGCCTGCCGCGCGAGGGTCTCTCCAGCCCCGCGATGACCCGCAGCAAGGTCGTCTTGCCGCAACCCGACGGGCCGAGCAGCGCCGTCAGGCCACCGGGAACGGGGTCGAGCGCGACATCGCCCACCGCAGTCACCGGGCCGTAATCGACGCCGACGCGGTCGAGCTTGAGCGTCGCGGCCCGCACCGCTTGGGCAGCGGCCGCAGCGTGGCCGGCTGCGACCGTCGTCTCGGCCGTTTCGGTCCCGTCCGGCACGCGACCGGCCCCGATGTCTCAGGCGCCCGCCAGCATCGTATCCCAGGCGTCTTTGATGAAAGTCTCCTTGTCCAGATAGGCCTGGAAATTCGGGCGGATCGCCGGCGTGCCGGAGACGGCGTCGAATTCCTCATCCGTCAGCCCCGCAGCCTCCTTCGAGACCAGCGGTGCGGTGCCGATCATTCGGCTCATGACCGCCTGGGTGCTCGGGTCGCAGCTGAAGGTGAAGAACTCATGCGCCAGATCGCCGTTCTCGGACCCGACCGAGAGGCACCAGGAGCCGTAGTTCTGCGGGTTGCCCTCCTCGGGGAAGATCGAGGCGATCGGGAAGCCGTCGGCGGCCATCAGGCCGGCGACGTCGTGGTAGTACATGCCGCCGACCACATCCTCGTTCTTCATCGCCTGTTCCATCTGGCTCTCGGCATCCCACCAGAGCGTGACGTTGGGCTTCAGCTCGGCGGTCTTCTCGATGACCGTGATGATGCCGTCCTCGGTCGACAGGATATCGGGGCCGTCGAAATAGGTGGCGGCGACGACGTCGAGGAAGTTGGAGTTGTACTCCTTCGAGACGCCGAGCGAGGCCTCGTAGGTCGAGCTGTCCCAGAACGCCTTCCAGCTTGTCGGCACCTCGACGACGTTGGGGTTCACGACCATCGAGACGAACCACGACATGGCACCGACGCCGAAGGCCGAGCCCTCGCTCTCGAAGATGAAATAGGGGTCGAGCGCATCCGCCGTGGCGATCTTGGAGCGCTCGACCGATTGCAGCAGGCCGCCGATGCGGACCGCCTTCAGCATCGTGTCGCGGCCATAGAGCGAGATGTCGGCAGGGACCGAACCGGCGGCGGCGGCATTCTGCATGGTCAGCAGCCAGTCGGCCGAATTGGGCTGCGTCACGCTTTCGACCGTGATGCCGGTCGCCTCGGTAAAAGCCGGGTAGACGTGCTTCTTGAAGCTGTCCTCGAAATAGCCGCCATATGAGCCGACCTTCAGAACCCTGTCCTGGGCGCGCAGGATGGCCGGGGCGGCGAGGCTGGCGGCCGTGGCGGCGGCGCCCGTCTTCAGCAGGCTGCGGCGGGTGATGGTCATCGTGTCTGTCTCCCTGTCATCGCCAGTCGGTGTGACCCATCGGCTTAGATCTCGGCATGCACGCACTGTGCCACGCGCTCACGTGCCAACGCTCCTGCTGGAGACGTCAGTCTGGGCTTAAATCGCGGGCTTCGTAAATTCCATTGTGCCCAAACCATGACCACTTACGCCGGCGTGCTTGTTCTCTGTGCTTGTCCTCCGGGCGGTGCTCTCTATGCTCCAGCGCGTCACCCGGCGGCCGTCGGATGACGAGATCCCGATTGGCGATGCCCGAAGCTGACTGATCTTTCCATCGTCTCGATCGTCGCCGTCTTTTGCGCTCTCTCGACTCAGCTCGGCCTGGGCCTCG
>JBCCSW010000486.1:0-2535 GCA_039199465.1 Pseudomonadota bacterium | reverse complement strand
CCGATCCGAAATCGTCACCCCCGCGGCTTCCCAGGGCGGCCGGCCCGCGGCGAAGAGGTCCTCGATGACCCATTGGCGATAGTTCTCATGCGTCACCGGCGCGTGGTCGTCGATGCCGAAGGCCTGGGCCAGCGCGATCTCCGTCGCGCCGGTCGCGGGTACGATGCAGTCTACCATCGAGTTCGGGAAGGTCGCCTGCGTGTCGATCCAATCGGCAAGAGCGGCATCCGTTCGTCGCGCCAGCGACACGACCGTCTGGCGCAGCACCGAGCCGTTGCCCTGCAGGTTGTCGCAGCTCATCGCGGTGAAGGCGGGATAGCCCGCCACGCGGCGCCGCGCGAGCGCCGCGACGATGGCACCGAAGGCGGTGCACGGACGCGTGGGCTCGGCGATATCGTGCTGGATGTCGGGATGGCCCGAGTCGAAACGGCCGGTCGCAGGGTCGATATAGTAGCCGCCCTCGGTCACCGTCACCGACACGATGCGGATCGCCGGATCGGCCATCCGGTCGATCAGGGCGGCGTTGTCGGCCTCGACGGGCAGGAAGTCGATCATGGGGCCGATGACCTCGGCCGAGATGCCGGCGGGATCGAGCGCGATCAGCGTGGTCAGCCAGTCCTGCGCCATCAGCCGGGCGCGCTGTGCCGCATCGGCCGGTCGGACGCCCGCACCGATGATCGCCCAGTCCAGCGCCTGGCCGTCCTGCATCAGGCGATGCAGGTACCAGGCCTGATGGGCGCGGTGGAAGTTGCCGAGGCCGATATGCACGATCCCGGGCGTCAGCCGCGCGCGGTCGTAGCGCGGGCGCGCGATCTCGGGCGAGAGCGCGCCGAGCGTCCGGTTCGAGAGCGTGACGCGCCCCGCCGCTGCCGTCGGCTCCGCCATCAGCTCATCCACTGCCCGCCGTCGACGTTGAAGCATTGCGCGACGATGTAGTCGGCCTCGGCACTGGCCAGGAAGACGGCCATCCCGGTCAGGTCGTCGGCCCGGCCCATGCGGCCATAGGGCACCGCCGCGCCGACCTCGCGCTTCTTCTGGCCGGGGGCCTTGCCCTCGTATCGCGCGAAGAGGGCGTCGACGCCGTCCCAATGCTCGCCGTCCACCACGCCGGGTGCGATGGCGTTCACGTTGATGCCGTGCCGGATCAGGTTCAGCCCGGCGGACTGCGTCAGCGAGATGACCGCGGCCTTAGTGGCGCAATAGACGGCAACCAGCGGCTCGCCCCGGCGCCCGGCCTGGCTGGCCATGTTGATGATCCGGCCCTTCACGCCGCCCTCGATCATATGGCGCGCGGCCGCCTGCATGGTGAACAGCACACCGGCGACGTTGACGTCGAACACGCGGTCGAAATCGCGACGCTCGATCTCGACGATGGGCGCGGCGGTGAAGAGCGCGGCGTTGTTGATCACGATGTCGATCGTGCCGAACTCCGCCACGCAGGACGCGATCGCCGCATCGATGCTGGCCTGCCGCGTGACGTCCAACTCGACCGCGATGGCGGTCGCGCCGATCTCGGCTGCGGCGGCCGCGGCGCGCGCGCCATCGATATCGGCGATGGCAACGCGTGCACCCTCGGCGACATAGGCTTTGGCGACGGCGAGCCCGATGCCCCGCGCCGCGCCCGTGATCAGCGCGTTCTTGCCCGCAAGGCGCGTCATCCGATGCGGAGGCCTTGCGCGTCGAAGCGGTGGATCGTGTCCTCGCGGGGGCTCAGGTGCACGCGGTCGCCATGGTTGAAACCGACCTCGCCATCGGCGCGCACGGTGATGGTCTCGGCGAGGCCGGTGTCGTGGATGTGGAAATAGGTGTCCGAGCCCAGATGCTCCGACACGCCGACGACGCCCGACCAGGGACCGTCATCGCCCGACACGGCGATGTGCTCGGGGCGGATCCCGACCGTTCCGGCACCGCGCCGCGACGCCTCCTCGCCCGCGATGAAATTCATTCGGGGCGAGCCGATGAAGCCCGCCACGAACAGGTTCCGCGGCGCGCGATACAGCTCAAGCGGGCTGCCGACCTGCTCGATATGACCGGCCCGCAGCACGACGATCTTGTCGGCCATGGTCATCGCCTCGACCTGGTCGTGGGTGACGTAGATCATCGTCGTCGCCAGCCGGCCGTGCAGTTCGCTGATCTCGAGCCGCATGCCGACGCGCAGCGCCGCGTCCAGGTTCGACAGCGGCTCGTCGAACAGGAAGGCGGCCGGCTCGCGCACGATGGCGCGGCCGATGGCGACGCGCTGGCGCTGACCGCCCGAAAGCTGGCCCGGACGACGGTCCAGGTAGTCAGTCAGGTTCAGCACCGCGGCCGCCTGCTCGACCCGGCGGTTCTGCTCGGCCTTGTCGAGGCCGGCCATACGCAGCGGAAAGGCGATGTTGCTGCGCACCGTCATGTGCGGATAGAGCGCGTAGGACTGGAAGACCATGGCAAGCCGGCGCTTGGCCGGCGGCACCGCGGTCGCGTCGGTTCCGTCGATGTCGATCCGGCCGCTGGTCACATCCTCCAGCCCCGCGATCAGGCGCAGCAGGGTGGACT
>JBCCSW010000485.1:0-2536 GCA_039199465.1 Pseudomonadota bacterium | reverse complement strand
TAAAGCAAAACCGATTTGAGGAATGTAGCCACAAGCACAACCGAGCGCTCGTTATTTTTTAATCATTACATATTATAATTCTAAGATAACCTTGGCGAGTATAAGATTTAGACTAAGACGCGCGCGATTTGGATATTATTAAGGTAATTGATCAGCCGCAATAAGGCAGCAGATCAATCCTGATCGTGCTGCAGGTACCGGCGCAGCATGTTGGCATAAAGGGCGTTCGGCCCGTCGGTCTTGAAGCGCGACGCGGGCACCAGGTTCCAACGTACCGTGCCCACGCCGGTACGGGTGGTCAGCTCTGCCTCGCCGACGATCGGTTGCAGAAGGCGCGCCGCCACTTCGAGGCTTTGGCTGAGGCTCGCACCCATGCCGTGCTCTCCAAGCGAAAACACTGCCACGCCGCCGTGCAGATCAAGCAGGTCGCTCTGTCGTCTCACGGCACGCACCTCCCCGCAGATGGACCAACATCACCGGGGCAGACTGCACACTTTAGTCGAGCCGCCTTTGGTAATTCTCAGTCAGCGGCAAAACTTTAGGGATTTGTTTTCAATGATTAATGCTCAGAACGCCCATCAGTTTCGCGCGCCAGCAATCTGTCGAGTGCCGCGCGTTCCTCAGCGTCGAGTGGCGCATCCATCCGCGACTCAGGTCCGCCTGCCCGAGTCGTCCTGCCGGGGCGCATCGTCATCCAGGCCAGCACGCCGCCCATAAGCAGCATCGCCGGACCCGCGAGCCAGATGAACGCGTTCTCGACGCTGAAGGGCGGGGTCAGCAGGACGTACTCGCCATAGCGATCGACCAGGAAATCCTTCACCTCGGCATCGGTGTCGCCCGCCACCAGGCGCTCGCGTACCACCAGGCGCAGGTCGCGCGCGAACTCGGCATGCGACGCGTCGATCGACTCGTTGCGGCAGACCAGGCACCGCAAATCCGCCGAAATCTCACGCGCCCGCTGCTCCAGAATGGGATCGTCCAGGATCTCGTCAGGCTGCACCGACCAGGCCGGGGTCGACAGGGCGACCGACAGGGCAAGAGTTGCGAGAGCGATCCGATGCCGCGTCATGCCGGGACATTGCCGCCGACGGCCCGCACACGCTTCACAGCGCCGACGCGGTAGCGCTGGTCGGTGAGGCTGACGATCCCGCCGATTCCCATGATCAGCGCGCCGAACCAGATCCAAACCGCCAGGGGTTTCACATAGGCCCGGACCGCCCAGGCGCCGTCGCCACCGCGCTGCCGGTCCCCCAGGACGACGTAGACATCGCGCAGCAGCGTGCTGTCGATCGCAGCCTCGGTCGTGGGTGTCTGGGCGACCGGATAGGCGCGCTTCTCAGCGCACATCGTGTCGACCAGCCGGCCGTCGCGCAGCAGCGTGAAGCGGCCAAGCTGGGTATCGAAGTTCCGGCCCTCGTCGCCCTTCAGCCAGGCATCCTGCCCCACGCCGCATCCCGCCACCGCGAAGGGCGCACCGAAGCCCAATTCCTCGACCCCGTCGAAGCGGAGCTCGAAACCGCCCACCTCGATCACGTCGCCCGGCCGGGCGAGTTGAATGCGCTCATCCTCCCAGGCCGTGATCGCGGCGATGCCGGCCACCATGACTGCGAGGCCCGCATGGGCGATCCATTTGCCCCATTCGGCACGGGGCAGGCGCAGAAGCCGCGTCGCTGCACCCTGCAGCCCGGCACGCGGCAGGCCCGCGCGCTCGACCAGCTCGACGACGACACCCAGCACCATCCAGGCTGCCAGTGCCAGGCCGACGGGCGCCAGCAGCGCATCGCCGCTCTGCAGGCCCCAGATGATGCCGCCGAGCGCCAGCGAGGCCGCGCCCGCCCACCAGAGCTTGCTCATCACCCGGCCGAGATCGGCGCGTTTCCAGCTCATCATCGCACCCAGCGGCAGGGCAAGGAACAGCACCACCATGAAGGGCGTGAAGACGAGGTCGAAGAACGGCGCCCCGACCGAGATCTTCGCGCCGTCGATATACTCGCGCACCAACGGCGCCATGGTGCCGACGAAGACCACGCCGGTCGACACTGCCAGCAGCAGGTTGTTGTAGATGAGCGCGCCCTCGCGACTGACCGGCTGGAACACGCCTTCCGAGCGCATCGCCGGCGCGCGCCAGGCAAACAGCGTCAGCGAACCGACCACGGCGATCATCATGATCAGCAGGATGAACAGGCCCTTGGTCGGCGAGGTCGCGAAGGCGTGCACCGAGGTCAGCACGCCCGAGCGCACGATGAACGTACCGAGCAGGCTGAACGAGAAGGCGAGGATCGCGAGCAGGATCGTCCAGGTTTTGAGCGAGGCTCGCTTCTCCACCACCACGGCCGAATGCAGCAGCGCCGCCGCCAGCAGCCAGGGCATGAAGGACGCATTCTCGACCGGGTCCCAGAACCACCAGCCGCCCCAGCCGAGCTCGTAATAGGCCCAGTAGGAGCCGAGGGCGATGCCAAAGGTCAGCGTAACCCAAGCCAAGAGCGTCCAGGGGCGGACCCAGCGCGCCCAGGCGGCATCTACCCGCCCCTCGATC
>JBCCSW010000484.1:0-2541 GCA_039199465.1 Pseudomonadota bacterium | reverse complement strand
CGGGCGGCATCGGGATCCTGCTGAGCGGGCCGGTGGTGGCCGACTGGTACCAGTGGGCGATCGACCACAACTACGCGCCCGAATACCCGGACGGCAACGTGCCCGGTCTCTACTGAGATGTGCTTTGGCACCGTCCGCTGCGGCGGGCGGTGCCGTTCTGCCACGACTGCCTGTGTCCAGCGGGTCCAATCGCCGGCAGCGCCGGCGCCGGGATCGAGCCAGACCCCCGCCCGCCAATCAGGTGAAAGGATGATCCCATGCGTGCAGCGCTCTTCCCCGGCATCTCGACCATCGCCGCCGTCTCGCTGGCCGTCGGGTTGGCCGCGGTGGCTCAATCGACTGATCCCGGGCGAACACAAGCATCCGCAAGCTCTCTCTCACCGCTGCTGTTGACGGCCGCCATCGGCAGCCAAGGGGCGGTGCCGTATCCCGGGGCCGGCGTGCCCACCGGGCGCAGCGCCGGTCTCGATACCCGGGGGCCCGTTCAGGCTTGCGGCACGTGCCACGGCACCGGCGCGAGCGTCGGCGCTGCGGTCACGCCCGGTCATCAAGCGCTGCCGTCGGTGCTGCCTGCGACCTCCGCCACACGCGAGCCGGCGACCACAGTCGGAGCGCTCGCCGTGACGCCGTTCCATGCGCCGACCACCCGTGACACGGTCAAGGTGCCGGACAGCTGCACGGCCTGCCACGGATCCCGCGTCTGAGCAGCGGCTCCGGGAACCATCCCATCGACGGCGCTGCGACTGCGGTCGTCGTCGATGGGTTTATGCCGTCGCGACCCGGGTGCTTGCAGCATCGAACAGCGTGCAGCCCGGCCAATCGCCGTCGAGCCTCAGGACGGCAAAGCGCGCGTAGAGTTCTTCGCTGAACCAGTCTCCGGCCCGCACATCGGCGATGGCGCGCCGGTGGCCCTCGCCCTCATAGGCGAAGCGGCGCATCGCCCTTGCGTCCTGCCAGACTGAGAACGTCACCTGGTGCAGCAGCGGGATCTCGCCCATCCCGAGGCGGAACAGCATGCCGGGCCCGGCGGCGATCTGCCGGTTGATCGCCGGCACCCGGGCCCAGAAACGACGCGCATGGGCCAGCTTCACCGTTGCCCGGGTGAGCACCGCAAGCGGCAGGGATGAAACATCCTCAGATACGGTAGGCCGGCGCGTCGCTATCGCCTTCCCAGTGTCTCTACCCGGGCCGCCTCGGTCGGCGGGCATGCTCGCGGCGACCTCGAACGGCATGACGCCGCCCCAGCGGCCGGTGCTGCGGATCGGCGCCATAAACAAGGTGCAGCAGTGCTCGGCGCGAGCCCTGCGCCGTGCCCAGCCGGGCGCGCTGGCGACACCGTCCTCGGCTGCGCGGATATCGTCCCACGTGGCGAGGATCGTCCAGACCGCCGTATCGGGATAGGGATCGAAGCCTTCGCCCGTTCCGGTGCCCATGACCCGCCCGAAGCCGAGCCCGGGCGTTCCCGACAAGCCGCGCCCTGCCTGCCCCATGCTGGCGATCTGAATCAGGCGTGCGCCGATGTCGCCGAAGCGGAAGCAGGTCAGCGTCACGATCTGCGTGGATGCGCTCTGGCCGGTCCTGCGCGCCGAGACCTTGTGTCGGAGCCGACTGACGGGGCCGTCGGACCCCTCTGGACGCCGCTCAGCATTGCATGCCACGCGTGAGCGCGCGTTACGATCGCTCTCAGAATGCAGCGTCTCAGTCTCAGCGACCGAGGGTGCTGCCGGGTCGGGCGGTGGCATTGCCGCCCTGCCGGCTCACTCGGCGGCGCGGGGCACCGCGCGCGCCAATGTGCACTCAGCCCACAGCGATCCCAGTGCCTCGGTCAGATAGTCGAGGTCGTCTTCGGTATGCAGCGGCCCCGGCGTGAAACGCAGCCTCTCGGTGCCGCGCGGCACGGTCGGGTAGTTGATCGGCTGCACGTAGATCCCCCACTCGTCCAGCAGCCGGTCGGACAGCCATTTGCACTTCACCGGGTCCTTCACCATCACCGGCACGATATGGCTGGGGTTCGGCATGTGCGGGATGCCGAGCGCGTCCAACCGCTCGCGCAACCCGTCGACGCGCTCGCGCTGCAGGCGCCGCTCGACATCGCTCTCCTTCAAGTGGCGGATCGCCGTCGTCGCACCGGCGGCGATCGCGGGGGGCAGGGCGGTCGTGAAGATGAAGCCCGAGGCATAGCTGCGTACGAAATCGCAGAGCGACGTGGAGGCGGCGATATAGCCGCCCATGACGCCGAAGGCTTTGCCGAGCGTGCCCTCGATCACGTCGATGCGATGCATCAGGCCCTCGCGCTCGGCGACGCCGCCGCCACGCTCGCCATACATGCCGACCGCGTGGACCTCGTCGATATAGCTGAGCGCGCCATGCGCCTCGCAGACATCCAGGATCTCGGCTATCGGGGCAATGTCGCCGTCCATCGAGTAGACGCTCTCGAATGCGACAATCTTTGTGGCCTCCGGCGGACAGGCGGCCAGCTGGTCGCGGAGGTGGTCGACATCATTGTGGCGCCAGATCTTCTTGGCGCATTTTGAGTGGCGG
>JBCCSW010000483.1:0-2544 GCA_039199465.1 Pseudomonadota bacterium | reverse complement strand
GGTGTCGCGCGCGGCGTTGAACTGGAAATCGACGACCGACACGTTCGGCGTCGGCACCCGGATCGCCACGCCATCGAGCTTGCCGTTAAGCTCGGGCAGGACCAGCCCGACCGCCTTGGCCGCGCCCGTCGAGGTCGGGATCCTCGACATCGCCGCGGCGCGCGCCCGATAGAGGTCCTTGTGCATCGTATCCAGCGTCGGCTGGTCGCCGGTATAGCTGTGGATCGTCGTCATGAAGCCCTGCTCGATCCCGATGGCGTTGTGCAGCACATGCGCCACCGGCCCCAGGCAGTTGGTCGTGCAGGAGGCGTTCGAGACGACCTTGTCGTCGCCCGTGAGCGTCTGGTGGTTGACGCCGTAGACGACCGTCTTGTCGGCGCCGGAGGCAGGTGCCGAGACCAGCACGCGCTTCGAGCCGTTCTCGAGATGCGTGGCCGCCTTCTCTTTCGAGGTGAAGATGCCCGTGCATTCCAGCGCGATATCCACCCCGCTCCACGGCAGCTTGGCCGGATCGCGCTCGGCGGTCACCTTGATCGGGCCGCGACCCACATCGATCGTGTCGCCATCGACCGTGACGGTGGCGGGGAAGCGGCCATGGACGCTGTCGTAGCGCAGCAGATGGGCATTGGTCTCGACCGGGCCCAAGTCGTTGATCGCCACGACCTCGATATCGGTGCGCCCGCTCTCGATGATCGCGCGCAGCACGTTGCGCCCGATCCGCCCGAACCCGTTGATGGCAACCTTCACCGCCATGTCCGTCTCCTGCCACTCGCTCCCAAGCCCGTTAAGGCTCCATGTCCCGGCGGTATAAGCACGGCGGCAGCGAGTTCAACGGGGGATCATGTGTCTGATACAATGGCGAGGACCGGCAGGCCTGCCTGGTCCGTTCCGGGATGGTCGAGGGGTCGCTCGGCCGGGTCATCTATCAGAGCGTTGGCGCCGCTTAGAGTGACGGACCGCGGCCTATGTCTAGGAACACAAGAACCCCGCGCACTCTTCGAAGCGCGTGGGGTTGGATGACCGGAAGTTCATGGATTTTTGCGGCGCCGTCATACGACGGCTCTGGGACGCGATGATCAGGTACCGATCCAACCGCTCACCTGTCAGCCGCGCCCGCCGATCTTACAAGAGCTGCGTGACGGAGAACGTACCCTTGCCGCTGTCGGTGTAGGTGCTGTTCTCCTGATCGAGCCCCTCGGCCTGGACGACGTCGGGATCGTTGGCCGAGCCAGCGCCGTCAATCTCGGTGTCGAACTGCCCATCGCCATTGGAATCGAGCACGAAAAGGTCGCCGGGGCTCGGCACGCCGTCACCGTTCAGGTCGGCGAAGTAGTCGCCCGGTCCGGCAGTGAAATCGGAAGAACCCGTGTTGTAGGTCGCGCCCGGAACGAGGCCGTTGCCATCCGTCCCCGGTTCGTTGCCTGACAGGACGCCATCCACGAAGCCCGGGTCGAAGGCGGCAGCGCTTGCGAGCTGGACTTCAATCTCGTCCACAACGCCCTGCGTCTCGTCCGTCAGAAGACCGACCACGCCGACACCGAGCAAAAGAAGGCCGGCGGCCAGCGCCACCCAGTCGATCGTTACAGCGCCCTCGTCGGCGCGGATGAAACGGCGGTTCTGCATTTTCATGCCCCCATCATCACACGACACGCGATTGACATAGTGTTCGTTACGCAGCTGACGCGTCACTCGGCGCCACGTTCCTTAACATCCTCATCCGTTTGGCGATTTTTGGACCGTCTCGAAGGCAGACCGTCCCGTTTGGGGCCAGGGCACCGGTCGGAGGCCCAAACTTCCATCATGGGTAGAAAGGCGACCATGCTGCCGCCCAAATCTCCCGTGCCGCGATATTGAGAAAGTCTGAAGACGGCGGCAGGGGACGGGCCTCTCCCCAGTCCCCAAGCGATTGCGACGGACAAAGTGGCGGGAATTCGGCGGTTATAATGCAGTCGGGCAGCGCATCGGGCGTCCGATTCCCCCGGGCGCCGGGTATTGTCGACGGAGAGATCTCGCTTTCGCCGATCGTGGCGACGTCCGATGGATGCGCCGCTGGCCCTGGACAACGACCCTTGGTCCTGCCGACGCCGGCGGTGTCGCCATGCCGCCTGGCCGGCGCGATGGAGATCGCCGCTAGAGCAGCGCGCGGACTTTCGCGGCAACCGCTGCCGCGGTGATGCCGAAATGCTCGTAGAGATCCTTGTAGGGCGCCGAGGCGCCGAACCCCGTCATGCCGACGAAGCCGGCCTTGGCCTCGCGGCCACGTTCGCCGGTCAGCCAGCGGTCCCAGCCCTGCTGTACGCCGGCCTCGACCGCGACCCGCACCGGGCCCGCGGGCAGCAGGCGCTTGCGATAGGTCTCGTCCTGGGCCGCGAACACCTCGAAGGAGGGCATGGAGACGACGCGCACGCCGAGGCCCTCACGCTCCAACAGGGCCTTTGCGGCCATGGCGACCGAAACCTCGGACCCCGTTGCCAGCAGGATGGCGACGCGGCGGTGATCGGCCTCGGCCAGGACATAGGCACCCTGGGCGACCGGGTTCTTGGC
>JBCCSW010000482.1:0-2552 GCA_039199465.1 Pseudomonadota bacterium | reverse complement strand
TTGGGCGATGCCCCACTCCTTCGTCCGGATCGGTCGATGTTCGTCGATGGCACATGGACCGGGAGATCGGCTCCCCGCCGCTCTCACCCGGGTGCGATTAAAACGTCGGGCGACGAAGGTGCCTCTCGGGTGCAAAGGCCGGTCACTGTGCGTGGCAGTCGTCCGACTACGCCGCGGCGTTCTCCGCGTCGGCGCTGGCCTGGGGATAGGTCGGGTAGAGACCCTGCGACATGCCAAGCTGCTGGACGAGGCCCAGCACGATGTCGATCGTCGGCGTGGCGTGACCGGTGAGCTGGCCCATCTCCTGCACCGCAGTCACCAGCGCGTCGATCTCCATCGCCTTGCCGGCTTCCAGGTCCTGCAGCATCGACGTCCGGTGCTTGCCGACCTTTGCGGCGCCGTTGATCCGACGCTCCACATCGACGCGGAAGCTCGCGCCCAGGGCCTCGGCGATCGCTTGGGCCTCCAGCATCATCGCCCTGGCGGTGGAGCGGCTCGTCGGGTGCGAGGCGACCACATCCAGCGTCTGACGGGTCAGAGCCGAGATCGGATTGAAGCAGAGATTGCCCCAGAGCTTCAGCCAAAGCTCGGAGCGGATGTCATCCAGGATCGGTGCGCGGAAGCCGGCCGCTTCCAGCATGGCGGAGATCTGCTGGATCCGCTCGGAGCTGCTGCCATCCGGCTCGCCAAGCGCGAACTTGTCGCCATAGACATGCTTGATCCGGCCCGGCGCCTCGATCTCGGCCGCTGGATAGACCGAGCAGCCGATGGCGCGCTGCGGGCCGATGATGTCCCACTGCCGGTTGCCCCGGTCGACGCTGTCCAGCCGCTTGCCCTCATGCTCGCCACCGATGGCGTGGAAGTACCACCACGGCACGCCGTTCTGGCAGCAGACGACTGCGGTATCTTCCTTCAGAAGCGGGCGGAGATACTCGGCCGATTCCCAGGACTGGTGCGCCTTTAGCGCGTTGAAGACCACGTCAACCGGGCCGATCTCGGTCGGATCAAGCGCCGCGGTCACGGGTACGGTGTATTCGTCGCCGTCCTTCGCCAGTGTCAGACCGTCGGCCTTGATCGCCGCCAGATGCTTGCCACGGGCGATCACGGCCACATCGGCATGACCGGACTTTGCCAGCCCCGCCGCGAGATAGCCGCCGATGGCGCCGGCGCCGAAAATGCAGACCTTCATGCCGCCCTCCTGTCCGCGCTGCGTCGTCGCGCGCTTTTTTCTAGCCGTGGTGTACCACGGCTAGCCGTGCGTCACCTGACGGGCCGGCGCAAGGTTATTTCGCGCCGCTCGCCCCGCTAGAACGGATTTCCGTCCATCTGTCGAAAATCCTTCAGGCGTGCATCGTCAGCAGGATCTTGCCCTGATGGCCGCCAGCCTCCAGCGCGATATGGGCGGCCGCGACCTCGGCCATCGGATAGCGGGCATGGGTCACCGGTCGAAGCTTGCCCTCGGCGAACAGCGGCCAGGCCTCGGCCTCCAACTCCCGCGCGACGGCGGCCTTGAAGTCCGGCGAGCGGGGTCTCAGCGTCGAGCCGGTCAGGGTGATGCGCTTCATCAGGATCGCGCCGAGATTGACCTCGACCTTCGACCCGTCATCGAAGGCCAGCATCACGATCCGGCAGTCCATCCGCGCAGCCTTGAGGTTGCGCGCCACGTAGTCGCCGCCGCGGAAGTCGAGGATGACGTCGGCGCCACCCGCTTCCTTGACGACCGACACGAAATCCTCGGCGCGGTAGTCGATGGCCCGTTCGGCGCCGAGGCTGCGCACGAACGCGGCAGAGGCGGCAGAACACGTGGCAAAGACGCGGAGCCCGAGCGCCGCGCCGAGCTGCACCGCGGTCGAGCCGATGCCGCCGGCGCCGCCATGGACCAGGAACAGCCCGCCCGCCGGCACGCTGTGGCCGTGGAAGATGTTCGACCAGACGGTGAAGAAGGTCTCACAGAGGCCGGCGCCGTCGACCGGGTCGACACCGGCAGGCAGCGCCAGGCAGTGGCGCGCGTCAACGGCCACGAACGCCGCATAGCCGCCGCCATTGGTCAGTGCCACCACGGCATCGCCTTCGCGCCAGCGCTCGACACCCTCGCCGATCGCGGCGACGGTTCCCGAGACTTCCAGCCCCATGAGGTCTGAGGCGCCCGGCGGCGGTGGATAGGCGCCCTTGCGCTGCTTCAGATCGGGTCCGTTGACGCCGGCCGCGATAACCTCGATCAGCACCTCGCCCGCCGACGGCACGGGTACCGGTCGTTCGGCCAGGCGCAACACCTCCGGCCCGCCTGCGGTTGCCGCTTCGATCACGCGCATGACTTGCCCCGGGGCTGCTTGCTGTCCGACGGCGGGCTTATGACCTGCACTGCGCCGTCGCAAGCGCGCCGCGGGCGGAGAGACCGGCGCGCCGAACGGGTCACCCCTGCCGATCTTGGCTTTGCCTGCCCTGAGCGAGGTGCGCTAGACGTCCTGCCAGCGAGAGGAGGCCATGATGGCGGATGACGGCACACGGCGATCGGGGGCGGTGCGGGAGGCACGGGCGCTGCCCGCCTATCT
>JBCCSW010000481.1:0-2578 GCA_039199465.1 Pseudomonadota bacterium | reverse complement strand
TTGAAGGTGGCCGTGTCCTCGTTCTGGAGGTCGTCGTTCACGAGGTCGGTGTTGAAGTTCACCTGCACCGTGTCGTCGCCCGAGCCGCCGTCGAAGAGGTCCGACCCGTCGCCGTTGTTCCAGACCATGAGGTCGTTGCCGCTCTCGCCGAAGACGAAATCGTTGCCCTTGCCGCCGACCATCTCGTCGTCGCCCGAGCCGCCCCGCATCTCGTCGATGCCGTCGCCGCCCTGCATGGTGTCCTCGCCGCTACCGCCGTCGAGGTCGTCGTTGCCGGTGCCGCCGATGATGTAGTCGGTGCCGCCGAAGCCGCGGACGGTGTCGTCGCCGCCACGGGCGTCGATGATGTCCGCGACGACCGATCCGAGGATGAGCTCGCCACCCTCGGTGCCGTTGCGATCGGCGGGGCGGAAGAATTGGCTGAAGATGCTGCTGCGAAACATGACCGTTCTCCTGCATTCAGATGAAGTTGCACAAGTTCATTCGCCGCCAACTCGGGGGTTGACTTCGTGGTCCGCATCGATCGGGCGGGATTGTTCAGGCGGCGATTGTCAGTGAGTGCAGGGCAGTCTCAATTTGGTTCAGGAACTCGAGATATTTTTTTCTGGCAAACCCTTCGAGTGCAGCGCTCGAAGCCCGGCAGACTTGGTAGGCGGGCCTTACATGGACTGTCGATGCAATCCTCGCCCGCGAACGCGGCCCAAAAAAACTTAGCAAGGCGGATGTGGGCGCCCGAGGACCGCATCGCAGAACTCGGCCTTTCGGCGTGGGCCCGCGGTGGACCGGAGCGTATGCGGTCGAGAGGGGGGGGTGGACGCACCAGGGTCTTTGGTGCGCCCTGGGGTCCTCAGGTCAGGCGCTGACGGAGCTTGGGGAGGTTTCGAAGCACGACCGTGTCGAGCGCGAGGACCGTCAGGAGCGCCAAGCCTGCCATGGGGAACGCCATGGAGACAGCAAGGCCCACCAGCATTGCGCCCTGCCAGACTGGCATTTCTTTCGGCATCGGCGGCGCGGCCAGGCGTCCGGCACCAGCCGGCCGACGCTTCCACCACATCACTGTCGCGCTGATGCAGAGGAAGAGCACCGACAGACAGACGAGCGTGTTCGCCAAGACGCTCCATAGCCCGAGCGTTCCCATGTGGAGTGCAATCCCCACGGCCATGGCCTTGCCCGCGAGCGAATAGTCCTCGTAACGAACGTCCGCCAACACCTTTCCGGTGTAACGATCGATGTGAACGGTACGGTCCGACATCGGATCGGTGCTGTCGGTGTTCATCGAGTCCCGGCTAAGGGTCCAGACCCCGGTCTCTCCTTCCGGCAGGTTCATCTGATAGCGTGCCTCGAACCCGATTTCGCGGGCGAGCCAATCGACAGCGTCCATCGTCACGGGTGTGCCGAGAGGCAGGGCGTCGAAGCCGGCGTCACTGCCTGATGCAGGCATTTGTGTCAGCTCCAACGCCCAGGGCACCTCGCGCCGGTCATGGTTGAGGCTGGCATGCGTGACGTCTGACAAGGGGACACTGTCCCACTTCTCTGCCGGGAACTGGCTCCAGGCCTGCACCATCTTACCGCCCCAAATCCCCGCCCAGGAAAGCCCCGACAACAAGAAGAAGACGAGTACGATGGAGATCCAAAACCCGAGCACCGCGTGAAGAGACTTCCAAGCCGCGCGACCGGCGCCAAGCTTCGGCAGTAAGACACCCCGCCAGCCTTCACCGCGCGGCCACCACAGGTAGAGGCCGGTCGCAACGAGAACCATGCCGAGCGATGCCGCAATCTCTAGCATCCGATCGCCGGTGACGCCGAGCATCAGGTCGCTGTGTATGCCGTCAGCAAAATCGTACCAGCCGCTCCGCCGGGGGAACCTCTCAACGACCTCGGCCGCGTAGGGATCCACCACGACCATGATCGCGTCTCCGTCCGCATCGACACGGAAGATGGCGGCCAGAGTCTCGTTCCGCGGGGCGACATAGGCCTTCAACGTACCGCCTGGTACGGCGTCCAGTGCTGCCATGGCCTGGGTCGATATCGCGGCTGGATCGCCCTGCGGCACGACGGCGATGCGCTCGCCGTCTCTGCCATCTATCCAGGCAATCCACAGCATCGCGAGGCCGGTCACGGCCAGGATCGCAAAGAAGGGAATGACGAAGAGCCCGGCATAGAAGTGCCATCGCCAGGCGGCGAAGTAGAGTTTTCTGGCCACGCTGTCTGGCAGCGCAGGCGTGTCGGTGACTGTCATGGAAGTTCTCCAAGCCTTCAGGACCGCTCCTTGAGCGGATGTCTGTTTCTCGATTTTTGGTTCAGTCGAGATCAGGCTTTGGGCGGCCCGCGGGTCAGCCGGGTGGGATCGAGCGGTCGCCGCCGATGCGCTTCCTTGGCGATGAAAGCACGGGCCGTCGTGCGGCGCACGGCCAGGTCCATCGTGTCGACGTTCGCGCGGTTCAGGTCGGCGTTGTCGGCGATCCGGCACGCATCGCAGCCTACGGGGCGCTCAGCGTCGTCCTCACCCGTCAGACCGCAGATATCCGAGAGAGCGCCACCCGCCTTCAGATACGCAACGACGTCCGACGGCAGCGTC
>JBCCSW010000480.1:0-2594 GCA_039199465.1 Pseudomonadota bacterium | reverse complement strand
TTCATGAACAGCACCACATCGTTCGACTTCACCGTCTGCTCGATCTCGGTCAGGACGTCGGACATCGTTCTCTCCTCGGAAGGCACGGGGGCCTTGGTGCGTCAGTCGGGTATCGCCGTCTCGATGGCGAGGGCATGCAGCGGTGCGTCGGCACCCTTAAGAATGTCCGACAAGGCCGCGTTCACCATGCGGGTCTGCTGTACGCGGTTCTTGCCGCGAAACTGTTCCGAGATCACGCGCGCCGCGTAGTGGTTTCCGTCACCGGCGAGATCGTTGATCTCGATGGTCGCATCCGGAAAGGCCGCGCGCAGGCGGCTTTCGATATCGCCGGGTTCAACGGGCATGGTCAGTCGGCATGGTGGCGCTCCTTCACCCAGCTCAATTAGAATCGGCAGGCCATCGGCTCAAGAGGTTGGATGGCGGGCGTAAAAACGTTCGAGCGCCGTGTCGAGGGCAGCGTCCAGCCGGTCGGGGCGCTCCAGGACCAGGCTGACCGGCACGACGACGACCTCGCGGCGGAGCGCGGGCGACAGGCGGGTCGCGTCCTTCTCGGTCGTGACGAGCAGGGCGTTGGCCTCGCGCGCCTCGCCGATCAGTCGGCGGATCACGGCATCAGGATAGGCGTAGTGGTCGGGAAAGCCCTCGGCCCGGTGCAGCCGGGCGCCCAGCGCCTCGACCGTCTCGAAGAACTTCTCAGGGCGGCCGATGCCGGCGAAGGCGATGACGCGCACGCGCTCCAGCGAAAGCCCCGTCTCGCGCGGCTGGAACACCGCGCCCACGGGATCGGCCGCGGCGATCTGGGGCCAGGTGGCGAGCGCCCGCGCGCGGGCCGCCGCCGCGCCGACGAGGACAGCCATGTCGATGGTCGAAAGCCGAGGTTCAGGGGCCTCTCGCAGCGGCCCTGCCGGGATGAGGCGCCCGTTGCCGAGGCCCTGGACGGCGTCGAGCATGACGACGGTCATGTCGTGCGCCAGTCCGGGGTTCTGCAGCCCGTCATCCAAGACGATCGCCTGGGCCCCGTCAGCGACGGCAGCCTTGACGCCAGCCGCGCGGTCACGGGCCACCCAGGTCGGCGCGAGCGCGGCGTGCAGCAGCGCCTCATCGCCGACCGCCGCCGCATCGTCGCGGTCGATCTCCACGCGGTGGGGCGCCGTCCGTCCCTCGCGCCCCGCATGGCCGCGCAGCAGGACATGGGCCGCGATACCGCGCGCGCTCAGCCGCTCCAGCATCAGGGCGACCATCGGGGTCTTCCCGGTCCCGCCCGCGGTGAGATTGCCGATGCAGATCACCGGGACCGGCGCGACAAACGGCACGGTGCGCGCCCGGCGCCACCATGCGGCAAGACCGAAGAGAGCGGCCACCGGCGCCATCACGCGCGCCGCCCAGGCCGGTTCGCCGGGCGGCGTCCACCAGAAGCCCGGCGCTTTCATCCGCCCAACCGCGTCTGGCAGACAGGCGTGCCCCGCGCCATCAACCGCATCGCCTCCTCAGCGATCGCATCGACATCCGGTTTAAGCGGCGCGAGCGCGTTTTGGCCGGCCTCGGCAAGCGCGATCGCCGCCGGCGACCGGCTGCCGTCATGGGCGAGCAGCCCCCGCAACGCCTCCGCCAAACTCGCATCATCGCCCACCTGGCGGGCTGCGCCCGCGACGGTCAGGGCGGCATAGGACGGGGCGAAGTTCTCGGTGCTCGGCCCGTGCAGGATGGCCGCCCCAAGGGCCGCGGGCTCGAACGGATTATGGCCGCCGCGCGTGGCGATCGAGCCGCCGACGAAGGCGACGGGGGACAGGCGGTACCAGATGCCCATCTCGCCCAGGCTGTCGGCCAGCCAGATACCGGCAGCCGTCGGCGGGCCATCGCCCCGGCTGCGCCGCGTCGGTGGGCTGCCCAGCGTCCCCTCGATCTCGGCCGCGATGGCCTCGGCGCGGTCGGGGTGACGGGGCGCGAGGAGCGTGACAAGGCCGGGAAAGCTCGGCGCGAGACGCCGATGCGCCGCGAT
The DNA here is from genome assembly GCA_039199465.1 of Pseudomonadota bacterium. Classification (GTDB taxonomy): domain Bacteria; phylum Pseudomonadota; class Alphaproteobacteria; order Rhodobacterales; family Rhodobacteraceae; genus Thermohalobaculum. The sequence continues at coordinate 595 of JBCCSW010000480.1, read as the reverse complement.
CACGACCGTCTCCTCGCCCGGATGGGTCGAGGCGGCGAGCCAGACGGGCCGGCCCGACAGCGCGGCGCCTGACGCCTCTAGCTCGCGTGCGTTGCAGCCCGGTGGCGGGATCGCGGCCTTGAGATTGCCGGCATGGTGCGTGGCGTCCCGCGGCCGGCCGAGCGCCACCAGCCGCTCCACCGTCGCGCCGTCTTGGGTCAGCACGTTGTCGAACAGGGTGACGAGGCGCCGTGCCATGGCCGGCACCCGCGCCCAGGCGCGCGCGCTCTTCGCCGACAGCCGGGCGTTGACCAGCATCATCGGCACGCCCGCGCGCGCCGTCCGCAGCATCAGGCCCGGCCAGAACTCGCTCTCGACCCAAATGGCCAGGTCCGGGCGCCAGTGCGCCAGAAAGCGCCGCACGGCCGGTGCCGTGTCGACCGGCACATAGTGATGCAGAACCCCCTCGGGCAGCGTCTCGGCCAGCCGCGCCGCCGCCGTCACGGTGCCGGAGGTGACCAGCAACGCCGGCGGGGCGGACATAGCGTGAATGGCCGCGATCAGCGGCGCCATGCTCGCGGTCTCGCCGATGCTGGCGCCGTGGAGCCAGATCAGC
>JBCCSW010000479.1:0-2595 GCA_039199465.1 Pseudomonadota bacterium | reverse complement strand
GTTCAACTGCGTCTCGGCGCGCTGATAGATCTCGGTCGCGCTGAGGTCGTCGACGGGCGCTTCCTCGGCCTCGAACACGCTGCAGGCAGCGAGGCTGCAGGCCACGACGAGGGCAAGCAGGCGGGTGGTCAAGCGGTGGGCGGTCAAGCGCATTGCGGCGGTCATCCCTGACAGCGATCGGCGAGGCGACTTTAGCGCCGCGCAACCGCCGGAGCCAGAGGCCATGCCGTCAGACGGCGACCGCCTCACGCGTCCGTGCCGGGTGCATCTGCAGGGGCCGGGGTGCGAGGCGCATCGACCACTCCGGCAGCGGCGTGAGCGCCCAGGCATCGGGCGTGTCGAACAGCTTCCTGAGCAGGCGGTTGGTCATATCGTGACCCGCCTTAACGCCGACATAGCGACCGATGATCGGGGCTCCGGCAAGGGCAAGATCGCCCACGGCGTCCAGGGCCTTGTGGCGCACGAACTCATCGGTGCGGCGCAGACCCTCGGGGTTCAGCACGCGGTCCCCTTCGACCACGATCGCGTTGTCCAGATTGCCGCCGAGACCGAGGCCCAGCTTGCGCAGTTGCTCAACCTCGGAAAGGCAGCCGAAGGTCCGACAATCGGCCAGTTCGCTCTGGAAGGCCTGTCCGGTCATCTCCAACTCGATGCTCTGGCGGCCGATCGCGCGTTCGGCGAAATCGATATCGAAAGCGATCGAAAACCGGTGAGCAGGCGTTAGCGCGGCAAGCCGGTCACCATCGCGCAACTCGACAGGCTTCAGGATCCGAAGCGCCCGCGCATCGCCGCGCTGCGCCGTGACCCCGACCCGCGAGAACGCCTCGACGAAACCGGCGCTGGAGCCGTCCATGATCGGCACCTCAGCGCCATCCAGGGCAACGGTCGCATCGTTGATGCCGAGCCCCGAGAGGGCCGCCATCAGATGCTCGACCGTCCCGACGCTATGGCCGTGTCGATTGGCAAGCCTGGTGCAGAGATGCGCATCGGCGACCATGTCGTATCGCGCGGGGATCTCGCCCTCGCCCGGCGCAACGTCGGTGCGCCTGAAGACGATGCCCTGCCCCGACGCCGCCGGCATCACATGCATCGTGACCGGCCGGCCCGAATGGAGGCCTACGCCCCGACAACTCACTACCTTGGCGATCGTGTTACGCATCGGCTGTCCCGCTCGATCATCTCGCGTCGCGGTTGCGACGTCTCGTTTGTGATTGAGCATGTGATAATGCGTCTTCTGCGCTGCACCAATTCACTCTTTATGTCCGTTCATGACAAGCTGAAAGCTCGCAAGGCATTGTAATTGAACGATAAAAATTAGGGCCAGGCGCAGTGTTGCACGCCCGGCCCTTTACCGTTTCACGGCAGCATCATGGTGCATCGCGAAAACGCCGCGTCGTCAGTTGGCCTGTCTGCGCAGGAAGGCCGGCACATCGGCGTCGTCGTGATCGTCCTCGGCCGCCTCCATCCGGGGGTCGTAGCGCGGCTCAGTACGGGCCTGCGGCGCGGGCGGGGCGACCGCGCGGGCGCCGCGGTTGATCAAGCGGTTGATCGTGAACATGCCGCCGCGCTGGGGCTGTTCGGGCGCTGGCGCCGGGGTGTGCGCTTGAGCGGGCGCCGGGGGATGCACCGGGGGATGCGCTGGGGGATGCGCTGGGGGATGCACCGGGGCGGTATCACTCGCCTCGCCGCGAAACATGCCCCGACCCAGTGGGTGAGCCCTCGGGTGGTCGCCGCGCGGGTCGGCGTCGCCCATCGCGCCTCGGTGCGCCGGATCGATTGAGCCGTCGTCAAGATCGAACAGCGCCGGCGCGACGGCATCATCATCGAAGGCGGGACGTGCCTGGCGCGCGGCCTCGCGGTTGGCGCGCGAGGCCAGGGCGCTTTCGCGCACGCGATCCGCCCTCGCCCGGATCTCGGCCGGGGTCGGGGTGCTTGCCACGCGGCTCTCGATCGGATCGGCCGTCGGTGCCGACGGCTCCGCGCGCGGGGCGGGGTTCGCCACCGGCGCCTCGGCCTCCGGCACGGCCGCCTCGGGCGCGGCGCGATATGCAGGTTCGCCCGCCTGGCGCTGCTGGCCCGAGCGGAGGGCGTCGACGCCGGCAGCCTCGGTCAGGGCGGGCCGGCGGCGCGGCGCATGGTTCTCGACCTGTGGCGGGCGTGCGGCCTGCATTTCGGCATCGATGCCGGTCGCGACGACGCTGACCCGCATCTTGCCGTCCATATCGGGATCGATGGCCGAGCCGAACTTGATCAGCGCATCGGCGTCGACCTCGTTCTTGATGCGGTTCGCAGCCTCGTCCATCTCGAACAGCGTCAGATCGTAGCCACCGGTGATGTTGATCAGCACCGCCTTCGCGCCGCGCATCGAGACGCCTTCGAGCAACGGGTTCGAGATCGCGGCTTCGGCGGCTTCGACCGCGCGGTGTTCGCCATCGCTTTCGCCGGTGCCCATCATCGCCTTGCCCATCTCGCTCATCACCGTGCGGATGTCGGCGAAGTCGAGGTTCACGAGGCCCGGATTGACCATCAGATCGGTCACGCCGCGCACGCCGCAGTAGAGAACGTCATCCGCCATCTTGAAGGCGTCGGCGAAGG
>JBCCSW010000478.1:0-2611 GCA_039199465.1 Pseudomonadota bacterium | reverse complement strand
GGTGCCCGGTAACCGGCCGAGTCCACGTCACCAACCGCGATTGGTGGCCGAACAACCTCAACCTCAAGATCCTTCACCAGAACCCCGCCCCCACCAACCCGATGGGCGAGGCGTTCGACTACCGGCAGGCGTTCAAGACGCTGGATCTGGATGCGGCGATGGAGGATCTGAAGGCCCTCATGACCGAAAGCCAGGAATGGTGGCCGGCCGACTATGGCCACTATGGCGGCTTCATGATCCGCATGGCCTGGCACGCTGCCGGCACCTATCGCACGGCCGACGGGCGCGGTGGCGCGGGTACCGGGGCGCAGCGCTTCGCGCCGCTGAACTCCTGGCCCGACAACGGCAATCTGGACAAGGCGCGGCGCCTGCTCTGGCCGGTGAAGCAGAAATACGGCGCGGCGCTGTCCTGGGCCGATCTGTTTATCCTGGCCGGCAACGCGGCGCTCGAGTCGATGGGCTTCAAGACCTTCGGTTTCGGCGGCGGGCGCGCCGATATCTGGGAGCCGGAGGAGGACATCTATTGGGGTGCCGAGCGCGAGTGGCTCGGCGACCAGCGCTATAGCGGCGACCGCATCCTGGAGATGCCGCTCGCGGCCGTGCAGATGGGCCTCATCTACGTCAATCCCGAGGGGCCGAACGGCAATCCCGATCCCGTCGCCTCGGGCCGCGACATCCGCGAGACCTTCGCGCGCATGGCCATGAATGACGAGGAGACGGTCGCCCTCGTCGCCGGTGGACACACCTTCGGCAAGTGTCACGGCGCAGGGCCCGAGAGCCATATGGGCCGCGAGCCGGAAGGCGCTGCGATCGAGGCGCAGGGCCTCGGCTGGCACTCGACCTATGAAAGCGGCATCGGCCGTGACGCGATCACCAGCGGCATCGAGGGTCCGTGGACGCCGACGCCGACCCAGTGGGACATGGCCTATTTCGACATGCTGTTCGGCTATGAGTGGGAGCTGACCAAGAGCCCTGCGGGTGCCTGGCAGTGGACGCCGAAGGACCTGAAGGAGGAGGATCACGCGCCACAGGTCGACGACGCGTCCGAGAAGGTCAAGCCGATCATGACGACCGCCGACATGGCGCTGCGCATGGATCCGATCTACGGCCCGATCTCCACGCATTATCACCAGAACCCCGAGGTCTTCGCCGACGCCTTTGCCCGCGCCTGGTTCAAGCTGACCCACCGCGACATGGGCCCGAAGGTCCGCTATCTGGGCACGATGGTGCCGGACGAGGACCTGATCTGGCAGGACCCGGTGCCGGCGGTCGACCATGCGCTGATCGACGATGCGGACGTCACCGCGCTGAAGGGCAAGATCGCCGGGACCGGTCTCAGCGTCTCGGCGCTGGTGAAGACGGCCTGGGCCTCGGCCTCGACCTTCCGCGGCTCGGACATGCGCGGCGGTGCCAACGGCGCGCGCATCGCCCTGGCGCCGCAGAAGGACTGGGCGGCGAACGATCCGGCCGAGCTCGCCGTGGTGCTGCGCCGACTGGAGGGCGTGCAGACCGCGTTCAACGAGGGTCGGAGTGACGGCAAGAAGGTCTCGCTGGCCGATCTGATCGTCCTGGCCGGCGCCGTCGGTGTCGAGCAGGGCGCGAAGGCGGCCGGCCATGACGTCACCGTGCCCTTCACGCCGGGCCGCACGGATGCCATGGCCGCGCAGACCGACGCCGACAGCTTCGCCGTGATGGAGCCCGAGGCCGATGGCTTCCGCAACTATCGCCGTGGCGACTACTCGGTGCCGTTCGAGGAGCAGCTGGTCGACCGAGCGCAGTTGCTGACGCTGACGGCGCCCGAGATGACGGCACTGGTCGGCGGTCTTCGCGTCCTAGGCGCAAACACGGCCGGCTCGCCCCACGGCGTGTTCACCGACCGGGTCGGTGCGCTGACCTCGGACTTCTTCGTCAACCTGCTGGATATGGGGGTCGAGTGGAAGAAGGCTGACGAGACAGAGCAGCTGTTCGAGGCACGTGACCGCGAGACCGGCGAGCTGCGCTGGACCGGCACCCGTGCCGATCTGGTCTTCGGCTCGAACAGCCAGCTGCGCGCGGTGGCCGAGGTCTATGGCTCGGCAGACGGCGAGCCGCGCCTGGTCGCCGACTTCGTGAAGGCCTGGTCGAAGGTCATGGAGCTGGACCGCTTCGACCTGGCCTGAGGGCCCCTGAGCCGAGTCCGGGGACTGTCCCTGTGACGGACCCCGGAACGCGGCAGGCGCCGCGAAGGTCGCCGCCCATCGATCCGACGCCCGCCGCGGTCGCCAACCGTGGCGGGCCTTTTCGTTGCCGCATTTCTGCAACCCGCCACTAACCCGAACATGCGACCACAAAGGACGGGAACATGGCGGTGAAGACTGGGGGTCGCATGGCATCGGATAGGTTTGTCCCGCCGCCCGAGCATCAGGGCTGGCTGATGACCGTGGTGGTAGAGAGCGATCCGGAGGCCGGCTATGGCGCCGGGGAGCCGGCGTGGCTGATGGACGGCGACGGCAGGGCTTTCGCCCGGGCCTTGGTGGTCGGCCGCACCGACGGCATGACACCGGGCATCCAGGCCCTGACGCTGTTCCAGCCCGAGGAGACCGGCGTCCCAGCCGCCCTGCGCAAGGCCGGC
>JBCCSW010000477.1:0-2613 GCA_039199465.1 Pseudomonadota bacterium | reverse complement strand
TCGAAGTCGGCTTTCATGGCGTGTCTCCTCAGTGCGGGTCCAGCAGGTAGTGGCCGGCGGGCGAGAACGGCGCGCTCATGCCCGGATAGACGACGAGCGTCGTGGTCGGCTCTTCGATGATCGCGGGGCCGTTCACGGTCTCGCCCGCGTGCAGGTCCTGGGCCTTGAAAATCGGGGTTGCGACGGGCGCCGCATCGCCGAAATAGCAGTCGCGATGGCCCGAGGGCGTCGGCGTTGCGCCGCCGTTCTGGCGCTCAGGCGGCACTGGCGGTGGCGAGGCGAGATCGACGACGAGCCTTGCGTTCCAGTTGACCATCTCGACCGGGCTTTCCGCGTCGCGCACGGCAAAGACACGCTCGTGCACTTGGTGAAAGGTCTCGACCAGGGCAGCGAGATCGGCCTCGCCCTCGATTTTGCTCGAGTTCATCGGCGTCTCGAGCTCCCACACCTGGGCGGGATAGCGCGCATCTGTGGTGTACTCGATCCGATAGCTCGACGCCCGATCGCCGAGGCCCATGCGGAAGGCTTCCACGCGCGCGGTGAGCTCCTCCAGCGTGCGGTTGACGCCGGCGATGTCGAAGCGATCCGACGAGGTGACGAAACTCGCGGCTTCCTCGACCACGATGTCGGCATACTGCATGCCTGAAGCCGACAGTGCCGAAGCGACCTTCGGTAGGATCACCTTGTGACAGCCCAGCTCCTTGGCGATCATCAGGATATTGAGCCCAGCAGCACCACCCCCCGCCACGATAGCGCTGTCGCGCGGGTTGAAGCCTTCGTTGATCGTGATGTCGCCGATGGCCCGGACCATGAGATCGGAGGCGAGGCCGACGATCTTCCACGCGGTCTCCTCGACCGACGCGCCGATCCGGTCGGCCATTTGCGCGATGACGGCACGGGCCGCCTCGACATCGAGCGACATGCGACCGCCGAGGAAAAAGTCGGGATCGAAGTAGCCAAGAACGACGGCGGCGTCCGAGACCGTGGGCTCGCTCCCGCCTCGGCCGTAGCACGCAGGGCCCGGATCGGCTCCGGCCGACTGCGGGCCGACCTTCATCAGCCCGCCCGCGTCAACCCAGGCGATCGACCCGCCGCCCGCACCGATCGAGCGCATGTCGACCGCCGAGATGCCGAGCAGATCGCCCTGCCAGAGCCCACCGAGCCACGTGTCGCGTTTGAAACTCATCTTGCCGTCAATGACGAGCCCGACATCGAAGGTGGTCCCGCCGGTGTCGCAGATGATGATGTTCTCACCCAACTTTTCGGCGGCCGAGAAGGTGATCCCGGCAATCGGGGCCATCGCGGGGCCTGACCCTACCGTGTAGATCGGCTTCTTGATCAGCGCGTCGACATGGTTGCAGCCCCCGGCAGCGGTCGAGACAAGGATCTCGCCGCCATACCCTTCGGAGCGCAGGTCGCTCTCTAGCTCGCGCAGATGGCTCTGCATCAGCGGCTTCAGCGACGCATCGATGGCGGTCGCCGAGGCACGGCGGTACTCGCGCACAACCGGGGTGAGCTGGTGGCTGAGGGTGTAGGGGACACCCGGAAGCATCTCCTCGATCAACTCGCCCATGATGAGCTCGTGATCCGCATTCACGATGGACCAGAGGAAGGAGACCGCCACCGCCTCGAAGCCGCGCGCCGCGACCGCGGAGAGAACCTGGCGTGCTTGCGTCTCGTTAAACGGGACCGAAACCGTGCCTTCCGAGCTGATCCGTTCCTCGATCTCAAAGGTATAGCGGCGCGGGATGTAGGGTTTCGGGAACTCCTGGCTGTAATCGTGCGGATTGAACTTGCCGCCCTCGCGCAGGACGAGCGTGTCGGGGAAGCCCATAGTCGTCAGAAAACACGTCTTCGCGACGGTCTTGGTGACGACCGCATTCGTCGCCCGCGTGGTGCCGTAGATCAGCATCTCCGTCTGATCGAGCAAGCCCCCTGTTGTCTGGCCAAGCTCTTCCGCCGCGGCGGCAATGGCGTTCTTCATGCCGACGAAGATCCGCTCGCGGGTGGTCAGCGACTTGCCGACAGTGAGCTGCCCGGCCTCGTCCGAGACGACCACATCCGTGAACGTGCCCCCGGTGTCGACGGTGACGCGATAAGCCATTCTCATCCCTCCTCTGTCAGAAAGGCCGGTCACCGCCGGCAGTCGTCATCGGGTGCGCAGTGCGGCTGTGCCCGCATCGTCGAGCGTCCAGCCGTATCCGTCGTCGATCTCGCGGAGCGCGACGCCATAGGCCTCGCGCGCGTGCTCGACTGTGATGAAGCCGTCGAGGACGTCGTCGAGAACCTTTGCGGGCTCGCGCTCGAACGGGTCGCCATAGCCGCCCCCGGAAGGCGAGATGTACGAGACGACGTCGCCTACTTCGGTTCTGAGACCCGAGAACTTGGCGTATTCCTGGCGCACCTCTCTGGGACGGGCGATATTGGAGATCTCGAGCTTGCCTACGGCACCCTCGCCGCCGCCGAAGACACCCCAGGGCGCATCGCGATGGCGGTCGCTCTCATGCGTCATGAACCCTGGCGTCAGGTAGCGCTGCGACTTCACAACGCCCGACCCGCCCCGGAACTTGCCCGGACCCGGCGGCACGTCGTCACGCACCTCGTAGCGGTCGC
>JBCCSW010000476.1:0-2628 GCA_039199465.1 Pseudomonadota bacterium | reverse complement strand
GGCGGTCGTTGATCGGCCGCTGGGCCTCGGGGCGCTCCATCATCAGCGCTTCCCACTCGCCCGGGGCATAGGTGCCTGCCGCGACCGGTTCCAGCAGGATGCCCGTCACGCGGCCGCGTTCAACCGTCTCAGCCTTCAGCCAGCCCCCGCCCATTTTCAGGAACAGAGTGCTGTCTTCCTCGCTCATCTCGAAGGTGATCTCGCGGCGCACGGTCGCCATGCGCATCAGGTCCTGCGCCTGCTCCTCCGCCCGGTCGCGGGCCGCGCGATACGCGTCCAGGCGACGTTCCAGGCGCTCGGTCAGCTGCGGGTCCTCCTCGACGGCGAGCTGCTCGATCGTCACGTCGATGGCGTTCTGCTGGCGCGCCTGCTCGGCCCGCGCGCGCCCGGCATCAAAGAGCCGCTGCTCGCGCAGCTTGTCGAAGATCCCGCCCACCGCCGATGGCCCGACCTCGACCACGACGGGCGCGCCGTCCTCGCCGGGCAGTGCGACGACTGCCTCGCTGTTGCTGTCGAGCGGCTGCAGCCGGCCGTAGCTGCCCTTCAGATAGAGCTGCGTGTTGTCGTCCAACAGCGCATCGAAGGTGACGCGCTCGCCGATCAGACTGCTGTCGGCCTTGACCACATCGCCGAGTTCCAGGCCCGCGTTCGACGACACGATGCCGGTCAGTGCGCGGCTGTCGCGGCGATCCACCGCGCCGCCCACCGCATCGGTCAGCGCGCTGCCGACCAGACCGCGCAGGTTCGCCCGAAGGTTGGGATTGCCCGAGGTGATGCGCTCCAGGTCGCGCTCTCCGACCTCGATATCCGCCTCCAACTGCAGATAGTACTCGTATACCACCGACGCCGTCTTGGTGACGATGGTCGATCCCAGCAGCAGCAGTGCACCGGCGGCGAAGGCTATGGCGGCGATCCCGTAGGCCTTCAGCCTGATCTCGGCCCAGTAGCGCGCCCGCAACCGGCGGCGCGTCGCGTCCGAGGTGTGCTTGGCGGAGAGCTCGGTGAAGTCGATCGCGGCCATCGCCGGGCTCCTCAGTCGTACATTTCGCGGTAGCGGCGCACGACGCGCAGCGCGACCACGTTCAGCGCCAGCGTGACGCAGAACAGCGTGAAGCCGAGGGTGAAGGCCGGCGCCGCGGCGACGTCGGCCTCGGTATCGCCGGTGATCAGCATGACGATCTGCACTGTCACGGTGGTCACCGTGTCGAGCGGGTTCAGCGTCAGATTGGCGCTCTGACCAGCGGCCATCACCACGATCATCGTCTCGCCAATGGCGCGCGAGGTACCCAGCAGACAGGCCGAGACGATGCCCGGCAGGGCGGCTGGCAGCACGACCCGGCGCACCGTCTCAGCCTTGGTCGCACCATGGCCATAGGAGCCGTCGCGCAGCGATTGCGGCACCGAGTTGATGACGTCGTCCGACAGCGAGGAGATGAACGGGATGATCATGATCCCCATCACGGCGCCGGCGGCGAGCGCGCTCTCCGACGTGATGCCGAGACCGATCCAGGTGCCGAAATCGCGCAGGGCCGGCGCCACGGTGATCACCGCGAAATAGCCGTAGACGACGGTCGGCACGCCGGCCAGCAGCTCGAGCAGCGGTTTGGCCCAGCTCCGAGTCTTCTTCGACGCGAAATCGGCCAGATAGATCGCGGCGAACAGGCCCACGGGCACAGCCACACACATCGCGATGATGGTGATCATCATCGTGCCGACGAAGAGCGGGATGGCACCCACCTTCTCGGGCTCCAGCGCGCCTTCGGACACGCCCGATAGCGGCGACCACGTCGTGCCGAACAGAAAGGCATCGACCTGCCAGCCGATGCGCTGGAAGAAGATCAGGGTCTCGCCGATCAACGACAGCACGATGCCGATGGTGGTCAGGATCGCGATGGCGGCGGCGATCCACAGCATCGTGCGCAGGATGTTCTCGGACCGGTTTCGCGCGCGGAATTCGACCGCGATCAGCGACCAGACGCGGTAAAAGGCGGCGCCCGCGGCGATTAGGCCGCCGACGCAAACCACGGCGATCCGCCAGGTATTGTAGCTGTCCCACATCTCGCCGATCTCGCGACGCAGCGCGTCATCGGCCGAAACGACGCCGCCGGTGATCAGCTTCACGGCGTCGGAATACACCAGGCTTTGCTGGATCGGCGTCAGGTCGGGCGCGCGCTGGTCGATCGCGCCGCGGATCAGGCTGTCCAACAGCCCCGAGGCGACGATGTCGATCACCACGAACACGGTGATGCCGGCGATCAGCACCCAAAGGAGCGCATAGAGGCCGTGATAGGCAGGGCGCGAATGCAGCGCGGCCTGCCGCCCGCTCGCCAGCGCTATGGCCTGGCCACGGCACAATGCGAAAGCGACGAGAGATATCAGGACGATGGCGAGCAACGTCAGCGGAAGCATTCTGCTTCTCCACGCAGCGCGGGGCGCAGAGGCTCCCGAGCAGGATGTCCGGCGTGTGGTCCGGCCGTCGGTGTGATCAGGCAAGCGTGGACGGGCGCCGCAGCCCCCGTCCGGATCTCGTCAGACGGATCAGCCGCCCAGGGTGTCCTTGGTCAGCTTGGTCTGGGACATGGCCTGCTGCGCGTTGTCGCTATGCGTCTCGTCGGTCAGCGGGATCAG
>JBCCSW010000475.1:0-2641 GCA_039199465.1 Pseudomonadota bacterium | reverse complement strand
CCGCGCGGCCGGACCGGGGCGGAACTGCTCGATCATAAGAACGCTGTCCAGCACCGGGTCGTAGGGCAGCACCGTCACGCCGTCGCCCCAGGCGACGGTGATGCGCGAGAGCGGCGCGCTCATCCCCCCGTCGAACAGTCGGTGGCGCAGCACGTGACGCTCGAGCGCCAGAAAGCCGAGGAAGGGTCGCTCTGTCGCGTCCCAGCGTACATCCTCCTCGTTCGAGAAAGCGCCGCGGATCGTGCCCAGCGCCGGACGCTCCAGCCGGGCGCGGGCCCGTTGGCGGGCCCGGATCATGATGGCTGGCCAATAGTCGTTGATCCGCTCGACCGGGACGGTGGCGGCAATGGGCATCAGTTCGGACGCCGCCTCGATCGCGACGAGACGCTTCAGCCCCTGCCCGTCGAGTCCGTACCAGTCATCATAGGACCAAGCAGCCGGCCCCATCGTGACCAGGTCCGTGGCGTCGAAGAAATGCGCCTCCACCGGGCCCGTCGCGGTGTCGACCGTGATCGGGCTGAGGGCGTACTCCGCCTCCTCGTAGAAGGCGATGGCTTCGTGCTCGGCCTTGCTCGCCGGCGCGAACAGAATGCCGTCGGCTGATGCCCCGCTCGATGCCCCGCTCGATCCTGCGGCCTCGACCCGCAGGATCGGATAGTCCTCACCCACGATCTGCCAGGTGCGCCGTCCGGGCGCCGTCGCAGGCCGGATCTCGCCCGGTCGCAGGGCGCGCCCGATGACGATTTCCAGCAACGCCGGATCGCGAAGCGTCCCGAAGAAAAACAGTGTCATGGACGGACTCATGCTGTGCCGTCAGGTGTTTAGCAGCCGCCGGATGCTTCACGCATCATCGGAGTTGCCAAGCCGGCGCGGCGCGCTTTGTTTGGTGACAGATCCAACACGCCGAAGGCTGCGTATAAGAAGCACGCCAAACGGGCTGGACGACCCGAGACGGGACCACGACGGCAGAGACGGACGACCGATATGACGATCCACCACGCGCCGGAGACGTTGCTTGCGGACTATGCGAGCGGTTCGGCGACACCGGGCCTATCGCTGCTGGTAGCCACGCATCTGACCTATGCGCCCGAGGCACGCGCGCGCGTCTCCGAATTCGAGGCGATCGGCGGCGCCGCGCTTCAGGCCGCGCCGCAGGCGACGGTGTCGGAAGACCTGCTGACGGCGACCTTGGCCGCTTTGGACGCCCGGCCGTGCCGGTCGTCAGAGTGCGAAGGCGGGGCAGACGCGACGGCGTCTGTATTGCCTCGCCGGCTGCGCGCTGACGGTGACAGCGATGTGCTGCCGGCACCCATCCGCCGCGCGCTGAACGGCGCAAGTCCCCAGTGGCGTTTCCGGCTGCCCGGCGTGTCGGAGGCGATGATCGACGGTTACGACGGTGAACAGGTCAGCCTGCTGCGCGCGCGCCCCGGTGCCTCGATCCCGCAGCACACGCATGAGGGCCGCGAGATCACCCTGATCATGCAGGGCGCCCTGGCCGACGGCGACCGCGTCTATCGCCGAGGCGATGTCGCGATGAACGACGAGCATGACGACCATCGCCCCCGCATTATCGGCGATGAAACCTGCATCTGCCTTATCGTGATGGAAGGCAGCCTTCGGTTCACCGGCCGCTTCTCGCGGGCGCTGAACCTTTTGGGCGAATAGCGGCGTAACCCCGGGCAGACGTGCCGCCGCCCGGGCGCGGCGCCCCCGAGGGAGACATCGATGCACCGACGACATCTCGTTACCGGCCTGCCGGCGGCAGCGCTTTTCGCGGCCGGCACTGGCTTCCCCGCAGCGGCCGATGGTGGCGCCTTCCGCGCCTTCCGCGTCATGCGGGCGGGCCGCGATATCGGCCGCCACACGCTGTCGGCCACCGGCGGCCCTGACGGCTTCGCGCTCGACATCGAGATTGATCTCGTGGTTCGGATCCTAGGGATCGCCGCCTATCGCTACGAAATGCGGGTCAGCGAGCGCTGGGCGGGCGGGCGCCTCGTCGCCTTCGAGAGCACCACAAACGATGACGGCACCGACGATTTCGCGCGCATGCGCCGCGAGGGCGAGGGTATCGCGGTCGACGGCTCGGCCTTTTCGGGGCTGCAGCCCGGCGACGCAGCGGTGACCACCTATCACAGCCTCGCGCTGATGGAGCGGCGGCCATGGCTGTCCTCGCAGACCGGCACGCCGGTCAGCATCGATCCGCGCCCTGTGACGGGCGAAAGCGGGGCCTTCGAGATGCGCGGCGATCTCGGCAGCGTGCTGATCTATGACGGCTCGGGCGACTGGATCGGCTGTCGCTTCGATGCCGGCGGTGAGCCGGCCGAATACGAGTTGATCGACACCGACGGCTCGATCGCGGCCGCCTGGGCGGCCTCGGCCTGAGCTTTCGGGACCTTTCGGCGCCCGCGCGCCTGGGTCCATGAGAGGGTGTGGACGAGCTCCAGAACGGGGACCAGCACCAGGGGGACCAGCACCAGGCTCCGCGGCTCTGTCCGCGGCGCAAGATCAGCTCAAGTTGGGCCTGACTATGCTCGCAAACACACACAGAAACCCGCTGCGCCTGTGGCGCCCTTTTCTGCTGGCCGTCCTCATGGTCTTGCCGCAGGCCAACGCGGCTGCCCAGTCCAGCAGCGGTTTACCT
>JBCCSW010000474.1:0-2646 GCA_039199465.1 Pseudomonadota bacterium | reverse complement strand
GTCCGGCATGCGGTGCCAGTCTCGCACGCGCTGTCGGCCGAAATAGATCGGCTCGCCGGTCTCCAGCATGCTGTCGGGCGTGACCTTGCCACGGTCGAGTGCCATGGCAGCGGTCAACGGTTTGAAGACCGAGCCGAGCTCGTAGCGCCCCTGTACCGCGCGGTTGAAGTGCGGGCTGCGCCCCGCCTTTGCTGGGCCGGCGCTGCCGCGGGCGGCCTTCCCGGCCGCGTTGGGGTCGAAATCCGGCAGCGAGACCATGGCGACGATCTCGCCCGTGTCGACGCGCATCAGGATGCCGGCGGCGCCAATCGCGTCCAGGCGGCGGCGCTCGCTGTCGAGCACCTCGGCCAGCGCGCGCTGCACGGTCAGGTCGATGGAAAGCGCCAGTGGCTCGCCCAGGTGACCGGGGTCCGAGAGATGGTCGTCGAAGAACCGCTCGACGCCGCCCGCGCCCTGCATCTCGGCGAAATTGACGCCTTCGCGCACTGCGCTGACCGAGCCGACGATATGCGCGCCCGCCCGGCCGGCGGGGTAGACGCGCATGGCGCGCGCGCCGAATTGCAGGCCAGGCTCGCCGATATCCATCACCGCGCTCTTCTCGGCCGGCGTCACGGGACGGCGGATCCAGACGAAGCGCCGCTTGTCAGTCAGCAGGTCGAGCGCCCGTTCAGCCGGCAGCCCGTCAAAGATATCGGCGAGCTGGCGTGCCGCGCGTTCGGGATCGATCACGTCGCGCGGATGGGCGTAGAGCGACCAGGCAGGCAGGTTCGCGGCCATCAGCCGACCCCTGCGGTCGGTGATGGCGCCGCGCACCGGATCGGCGGCGAGACCGGCACCGATGCGCGGCTCCTCCGGCATCGACAGCGCCATCAGGCCCATCCGTCCGGCCAGCGCCGTGTAGAACAGCAGGAAGGCGAGCATCACCAGGATGACGCGCCAGTCATCGCGGGCAGTCGGCTCGTCCGGTCCGCCATGGGCCGGCACCCGCTGGCCGAGACGCTGACGAATGGGCGCGGAGAAATCCTTCATCGCGCCGTCTCGGATGGCGCGGACGCGGCCGGCACCGATGCCAGCATCGGGCCATCCCCCAGGCTTGAGCGGTCGGGCGATTGGGCATGCTCGCGGCGCGGGCGCAGCGGCGGCAGGCGCACACCGTTGGCCGAGCGCTCGGGCCAGGGATCGGCCCGCGCCGTTGTCGTAGCGCCCGCGTTGTCAGCGCCAGCGCCAAGCTGTGGCCGTCTCGGCGGCAGCACGACGTCGCGGCCCGCGGCATCCTCGGCAACCGTCGCGCCATCGTCACGCGCCACCGGCGCGGGCTGATCGGGCGCACGCTCGCCATCCAACAGCGGCGGGGGCGGGCCGTCGCCCGGCCTCGGTATCCGCTCGCCGCGGTCGCCGGTCATCGTCCGGTCGCGGTCCAATTGGGCATGGGTGTCGGTCTCGCGAACGGGGCCCAAGGCGTGGTTGCGGCGCTCATCGTTGGCGTCGGAGACCCCGCGGCCCCCGCCCTCTGGTGCCAAGCCAGCATTGCGCATTGAGAAGGCGGGCAGATCCGACCTCAGCGCCGCGCGGACCGGTCGTGCCTGCTCGGCCGGCAGCAGTGGCAGGAGCGACGGGTCGGGAGCATAGCGCGGCCCCTCATGCCGCCCATGCTGGGCCAGGATCGAACTGGACGCCGCCGCGAGCGCCGCAGCGACCGGATCCTGCTCCGCGCGCGGCGGGTAGGGGATCGCCTCGATCTCGCCAAACTGCTGCAGGTCCAGCGGCTCTAGCCTCAGCATGTCGCCATGGCGCTCGACCAGAACTGCCAGTCGTTCGGGCCGGTTCAGATAGGCCCACTCGACATGCAGCACCTGCACGTCCTCGCGCGCCGCGGCGATCGCGCTGCGCAGGCTGTCGATCTCGCGCAGCGTCTCGGTGGTTCGGTAATTCACGCCATAGGCCCAGGCGGCGATGGCGAGGATGCCCGCGACCGAGAGGAGGAAGACGACCCGGTTCATGACCTGCCCCCCGGCGCAATCGACACGGCATCGGCGATCGGCGGCAAGCCGAGGGCCAGCGGATCGGGCGTGAGCGCAGGCGCCGCGGTCCGGCGCGCCGCGCGCAGGCGGGCCGAGCGGGCGCGGGGATTGCCGGCGATCTCCATCGCGCTCGGCTCGACCGGTTTGGGCGGCTTCTCCCACCGGGGTGCGGGGCCGGGGCCCGTGTCGGGGGCGTGGCGCGACACGCCCGGCCCCTTGCCGGCACCGAGCTGCAGGAAGCGCTTCACGATCCGGTCTTCCAACGAATGGAAGGTCACCACCACCAGCCGGCCGCCGGGCCCAAGCAGCCGCTCTGCCGCACCAAGCACGCGGACAAGCTGGCCAAGCTCGTCGTTCACCGCGATGCGCAGCGCCTGGAAGGTGCGGGTCGCCGGATGCGGCTGACCCTGGCGCTGGCGCGGCAGGCAGCCGGCGACGATCTCGGCCAGTCTCAGCGTCGTCTCGATCGGCGTCTCGGCGCGCGCGGCGACGATGGCGCGGGCGATGCGGCGGGCGGCACGCTCCTCGCCGAGGCCATGCAGGATATCGGCGATCTGCTCGGGCGGCGCGGCGTTGACGATGTCGGCCGCGCTCGCCCCGGCCTGGCCCATGCGCATGTCGAGCG
>JBCCSW010000473.1:0-2650 GCA_039199465.1 Pseudomonadota bacterium | reverse complement strand
GCACACCCTAATGCCCACTGCCTATTCCCCACTGCCCGTTAATACCAATCTCTTCGCACCATAGGAATCCACTATGTCTAAATCTGTTCTAAAATTCCCGAGGCCGAGCGTCCCCGGTCGCTCGACCCAGGCCGTCACGCCCCGCAGGTTGCGCGCCTTCTGCGGGAAGGCCTTGCCATGGCCGGGATGGCGCTTCTCGATCTCGGCCGCCGGCAGGTGGCAGGGCGCGTTCTCCATGTCGATCACGATGGACGGGCCGTCGTCGCTCGGCCCACCGGCAATAAGCCGCGCACCCGGCGTGATCCGGGTGAAATCGGTCAGACCCTCCAGCACCACCGTCGCGCCCAGCCACTCGGGCCGTACCGCGGGGATGTCGAGGCGGCGCGCGATCTCGCCAAGCTCCTCGGCCGAGACGATGGAGAGCTGGCGCACGTTCCGGATCTCGGTACCCTTCTTGTACTGCCCCCGCACCCGCACGCAGGAGGGGCGCGTGACCCCGTGGTGCACATCGCCGACCGGCCCACCCCAGTCGAGCGTCAGTGCCTCGACCGCCTCGGCCCCGATATCGTCGTCCTGATCGCGGACGAGGCCGAGCCAGGCGACGGTCGCGTAATGCGCGGTCGGGCTCAGGATCGGCATGTCTCACGCCTCCTTCGTGGCGAGATCGGCGCCGAGCGCGCGCCAGCCGATGTCGCTGCGATGGAAGCCGCCGGGCCAGTCGATCAGCTCGATGGCGCGATAGGCCCGGCGCCGCGCCTCGGCCAGATCCGCACCCAGTGCGGTCACGCCCAACACACGGCCGCCATTCGAGACGATGGCACCGCCCGGAGACGTGGCGGTGCCCGCATGGAAGATCTTGACGCCCTCGACCGCCGCCGCGGCGTCGAGACCGCCGATCGCCTCGCCCTTGGCATAGCCGCCCGGATAGCCCTTCGCGGCCAGAACGACCGTCAGCGCCGCCTCGCGCCGCCAGGTAAGACTCTGGGGCGACAGCGTGCCTTGGGCGGCCGCCAGCATCAGCGGCACGATATCGGTGAGGAGCCGCGGCAGCACGACCTGCGCCTCGGGATCGCCGAAGCGGACATTGAACTCGACCAGCCGCGGCGCGGCCCGCTCGATCATCAAGCCGGCGTAAAGCAGGCCGCGGAAGGGCGTGCCCCGGCCCGCCATCTCGGCCAGCACCGGCCACACGATCCGATCCATCGCAAGATCGATCATCGCCGCGTCCAGTACCGGTGCGGGCGAATAGGCACCCATGCCACCGGTATTCGGTCCGGTATCGCCGTCGAAGGCCCGCTTGTGGTCCTGCGCCGAGGCGAGCGGGATCGCCACCTCGCCATCGGCCAGCACGAAGAGCGAGGCCTCCTCGCCAGCCATGTACTCCTCGATCACCACCTCGTCGCCCGGCAGGACCATAAGGCTGTCGATGGCGGCCAGCGCCTCCGCCTCGGTCATGGCGACGATCACGCCCTTGCCGGCAGCAAGCCCGTCGGCCTTCACAACGATGGGTGCGCCGTGTCGGCGAATATGGGTGCGTGCGGCCTCAGCCTGGTTGAACCGGGCCCAGGCGGCGGTAGGCGCGCTGCAGGCGTCGCAGATCTCCTTGGTGAAGGTCTTCGATGCCTCCAACCGCGCCGCCGCGGCGCTCGGCCCGAACACCGCGATGCCGGCGACGATCAGCGCATCGGCGATGCCTGCGGCCAGCGGTGCCTCGGGCCCCACGACGACCAGATCGGCCGAGACCTCGCGCGCCGCGGCGACGACGGCATCCGGATCGGCGATCGCCAGCGGCATGACCTCGGCGATGGCCGCGATGCCGGCATTGTCCGGGGCCACGATCAGGCGCCGGCAAAGCGGGCTGTCCGCGATCGCCGCCGCCAGCGCATGCTCGCGCCCGCCACCGCCGAGGAGGAGAATGTTCATCGCGCGCTCCGCCATTGCCGATCCCGGCGGTAAAGCCTGCGCAGGCGCGCGGCGCAAGGCGAAGCACGCGCCGGGATCGCTGCGCCGCGTGACGATGACGCCACCAACTCACGGCTTCCGGTCGCGCCGCGGCCTGCGCTACACCACAGGCATGAGCCTGATCGAAGACAGCGCCGAGCGCGGCAACACGCCCGAGTTCACCGTCTCCGAACTGTCGCGCGGGGTGAAGCGCACGCTTGAGGACGCATTCGGCGCAGTCCGGGTGCGCGGCGAGCTCGGCCGCGTCACCTTCCACCGCAACGGCCATGTCTATCTCGACCTGAAGGACGAGAACGCCGTGCTGGCGGGCGTGGTCTGGAAGTCCAGCGTGCGCGGCCTGGAGATCCGGCCGCAGGAGGGCGACGAGGTCATCGCCTCGGGCCGGATCACCACCTTTGCCGGCCAGTCCAAATACCAGCTGGTGATCGACCAGCTCTCCTATGCCGGCGAGGGCGCGCTGCTCGCAAAGCTCGAGCGGCTGAAGAAGACGCTGGCCGCCGAAGGCCTGTTCGAGGCCGCGCGCAAGCGCCCCCTGCCCTTCCTGCCGCGCGTGATCGGCGTCGTGACCTCGCCGACCGGGGCGGTGATCCGCGATATCCTGCATCGGCTGGCCGACCGCTTGCCGGCCCATGTGCTGGTCTGGCCGGTCGCGGTGCAGGGCCCGGGATCGGCGGCCTCGGTGGCCGAG
>JBCCSW010000472.1:0-2655 GCA_039199465.1 Pseudomonadota bacterium | reverse complement strand
GTCGCGACGGCCACGACGCCGTCGAGGCCGAGGCCGACGAGCCGGATCGACTCGTCGTCCGAGCGCAGCAGCGTGTCCGTGCACTCGAGCGCGATGGCCCCGCTCGAGGTGGCGACGCCGTCCTCGTCCGGCATGCTCTCGCTCCACACCGTCGCCCAGGAGCCGAGATCGTTCCAACCGCAGGACAGCGGCACAACGCTTCCCTGCACCCGCTCCATCACCGCGAAGTCGATCGAGATGTTCGGGTTCTGCGCATAGCCCTTGTCGCCGAGGCGATAGAAGCAGAGGTCCTCGCGCCCCTCCGCGATGGCGGCGCGGCAGGCGGTCAGCACGTCCGGTGCATGCGTCTCCATCGCCGCGATCAGGGCGCCGGCGCGGAACATGAACATGCCCGAATTCCAGAGATACCGGCCCGAGGCCACCATCTCGGCGGCGCGCGCCGCGTCAGGCTTCTCGACGAAGCGGATAAACGGTCGCGCCGGCGCCTCGTCAGGGTCGGCGGCCGTCCCCTCGATCTCGATATAGCCATAGCCCGTCTCGGGCGCGGTCGGCGTGATGCCGAAGGTGACCAGGGCGCCGGTCGCCGCCGCCTCTGCCGCATGCTCGACCGCGGCATGGAAGGCCGGCACATCCGACAGCACATGGTCGGACGGCAACACCAGCATCAGGCCGTCGGGATCGTCCTCGGCAAGCATCAGTGCCGCCGTCGCGATCGCTGGTGCGGTGTTGCGGCCCTCGGGCTCGATCACGATTCGGCCGGGTTCCACGCCGATGTCGTCGGCCTGTTCGGCCACGATGAAGCGGAACGGGCTGCCGGTCATCATCCAGGGCGCCGCGAAACGCTCGCCCTGCATGCGCTGCAGCGTGCGCTGGAACAGTGATCCCCCCTCGAAGAGCGCCGCGAACTGCTTGGGGTAGGCGCGGCGCGACACCGGCCACAGGCGGCTGCCGGAGCCACCGCACATGATGACGGGATGGATCATGGGATGGCGTGCCGGGGCGTGGTCGGCCCCGTTCTGAATACTTGCGGTCACGGCGCGGGCTCCTTCTGGCGCTCGGGTACCCGCACCCCCTCTGGTACGGGCTTAGTGGGTCCAGGCCTGCCGTCGGCTATGGGCGTAATTCCCGCCATAACCCATCGGCCGGATATTCTTGGCTCGCGGTTTCGGCTCCTCGATCAGATAGGGCAGATCATGACGCTCGGCGTACGCAATCGCCTCATCACGGGACGCGAAACGCAACCGCACCTGCGACCGGGTATCGCCCGATGAAACCCATCCCATCAGCGGATCGACTCGCTTCGCCTCTGAGGGTTCGAATTCCAGCATCCAGTTCTTGGTATTTCCCTCACCGGAAGACATTGCGTTCTTCGCCGGCTGAAAGATACGGGCCGCCATTGGTGCCTCCCTCCCACACCTTTTCGATATCTCATCGCCATCACGCGACTTCAAGCGCCGCAAGACGGTGGCGCTGGTGGCGCCCCGGGGCAAGCCGCCCAGGCTGAGCCGAGGGGGCGCCCGGGCATTGCGCCGATCGCGGCACCAAGCGTGACCCAGACCCAGAAAAGGGGGAGCGCCACCCGTAATGCGGGGTTTCACGGCGCTAGTTGGGGGTGTGCAGCAGCTTATCGTGAATGTGCCGACGCCGGCCCCGATGTCGGAGCGAGGGTGGGGTGGATGTCACACCGGGTCGACGAAGGCCAACTGCTTGCAGATCTCGGATACACGTCATGCGAGAACGTGACAACGGGATTCGATGAGTCGTTGTGGAATGAGGCGCCGCAGCCCGATTTTTTTGCGGCGGTGCGGTAGATTAACCCCGAATGTTCACGGCGCGGCGCCTTCGCAGTTGCGGTATGGCAACTCTTGGCGAGACCAATGCG
This sequence comes from Pseudomonadota bacterium, assembly GCA_039199465.1. Classification (GTDB taxonomy): domain Bacteria; phylum Pseudomonadota; class Alphaproteobacteria; order Rhodobacterales; family Rhodobacteraceae; genus Thermohalobaculum. The sequence goes on along the minus strand of JBCCSW010000472.1, from coordinate 773 downwards.
CCGCCTTGTCTGCCCGAACCCGGTGCGCCATCTCGGTCCGGTGCGAAGGAGGTGCCCATGGCCGATACCGTCTTCCCGGTGAACCGCAAGGCTGGCCTGCCCGACAAGGAAAAGCTCGAAGGCGGGATTCGGCTCAGGATGCAGACACCGTTCGATCCGGCCGGCGACCAGCCGGGGGCGATCGACGAGCTTTCCGAAGGCATCGTCCAGGGCGACCGCGACCAGGTCCTGCTGGGCGCGACCGGCACCGGCAAGACCTATACGATGGCCAAGGTGATCGAGGCGACGCAGCGCCCGGCGATCATCCTCGCCCCCAATAAGACGCTGGCGGCACAGCTCTACGGCGAGTTCAAGTCGTTCTTTCCGGATAACGCCGTCGAATACTTCGTTTCGTATTACGACTATTACCAGCCCGAGGCGTATGTGCCCCGGTCCGACACCTATATCGAGAAGGAAGCCCAGATTAACGAGCAGATCGACCGGATGCGCCACTCGGCCACCCGAGCGCTGCTGGAGCGGGACGATGTGGTCATCGTCGCTTCCGTCTCCTGCATCTACGGTATCGGCGCAGTCGAGACCTATTCGGCCATGACCCAAGACCTCAAGAGCGGGTTCAGCTACGACCGGCAGGAGGTCACCAGGGAACTGATCGCCCAGCAATACAAGCGCAACGACGCCGCCTTCCAGCGCGGTGCATTCAGGGTGCGCGGCGACACAGGACCGGTACGGCACCTGCCGCAGTGGCAATGGCTTGAATATCCTCTGTTAATATC
>JBCCSW010000471.1:0-2661 GCA_039199465.1 Pseudomonadota bacterium | reverse complement strand
TGGGCAGTGGACCGATTTCATTGACGTTCAAAGATGACATGCCCTACCACGTGACGGGGATACGTGGAGGACAGGCGATGGTTGGCAAGTCGAAGAGCAAGTCCGACGACAAGAGCGTCAAAAACGTTGATGAAACCGAGCTTTCGCAATTCATGCAGGGCGAGATGCAGAAGTCCCGCGAGGGCGTTCTGTACATCTTCGGCAAGACCAAGGTCGACGGCAAGTTCGGCAGCCTGTTCCTCGGCTCGATCCTGGACACGTCGAACAGCTACATGAAGGGCGTCGGCTCGCTGGAGGGGATCAGCGCGCTCAGCACCACGGCCACGGTCGGCGGCATCGCGAAAATCCCGCTCAGCGAGGGCGTCAAATACGCCGAGAAGCAGGGCGGCGCCAAATACAAGTTCCCGAAGGATCAGAAGGGCGACGAGACCGAAGCGAAGACGGTCTGGCAGAAGATCTGGAACGCGATCAGTGAGACGGCCAAGTGGCTGTGGGACAAGCTAGTCGGCAGCGTGCTGGCGGATCCCGGCAATTACGGCAAGGCGCTGCAGGCGATCATCAAATTCGTGGTGAGCGAGGTGACGACCGCCGCCATCCCGCTGTCGGGCATCTTCGATGTCGTGTCGGGAACCGCGAGCGCGATCAAGGCTGGCATCACCAAGCTGATGGCTTGGGTCGAGGGTAAGTCGATCGCCTTCATCAAGGGCTATCCGACCGCGGTGATGGACGCGATCAACACCGCGATGAACCGCTCGATCGGCGCCGGCCTCTACAAGGCGGTCAAGGGCGGCGTGCAGATCGGCGTCGATTCGATCGCCGTCGGTGCCGGCGCGCTCGTGAAGGCGATCGCGACGGCACTGGAGCTGCTCTACCAGGTGGTCCAGCGCATCGCCGAAATCGAGCTGACGAAGAACTTCTGCTACGAGGCCAGCGTGCACTGGAAGGCGCGCGCGACCAGCGGTTTCACCAAGGACCCGGAGTCCTTCGGCAACTGGATGAAGAAGTACTGCAACCGGGTGCCCGCGCTAGCCGCGGTGGCGATGAACTGCGGCTATTGCGGCAGCCCGGCGCAATACATCGCGATGTTCGATGCCAAGGGCGAGGTGCTGAACAAGAGCGGGTATCTCGCCGGCGTGCAGACGCTGGCGCGGCTGAAGAAGTTCGGCGCCGACTATCTGAACGATGTCGGGCTGCAGTTCTACTCCGACGACCCGGTGGTGAATGGCGCGCTGAAGGCCGCCAAGTCCTACGGCCAGTTCAACCACGTAAAGCAACTCGGCGCGAAGGATGTCGCGATCGGTGTCCTGACCGGCTAGCCCAGGGGCGACCAGGGGCGACCAGGGGCGACCGGGGCCGACCGAGGCGATGCCGGTTGGATCCAACTCGGCCAGGGGTCGGGCAGGGCCACCCCGCTCATTGGCTTGGGGAAGGGTGACCCCGCCCAGCCTGACCGGACGGGATAGGATAGGTTGGCGGTTGGAGGTTACTCGGCCGCCACCTTGTCCTGGGTCATCGTATCGAAGTCGCTCGCGCTATGGCGCTCATGCAGCTGCTCATGCGGCTCGCCGAACGTCCGGTTCACCATGCGGCCGCGCTGAACGGCCGGGCGCTCGGCCAGTTTCTCGGCCCAGGCGAGCACGTGGCGATAGCTCGTCACATCGAGGAAATCCGCCGCGCCATAGAGGCGACCGAGCACCAGATTGCCGTACCAGGGCCAGATCGCCATGTCGGCAATCGTATAGGCCTCGCCGGCGATAAAGGGCCGGTCGGCCAGCTCGCGGTCCAGCACGTCGAGCTGGCGCTTGGTCTCCATCGCGAAGCGGTCGATCGGGTACTGCATCTTGAACGGCGCATAAGCGTAGAAATGCCCGAAGCCGCCGCCGAGATACGGGGCTGAGCCCATCTGCCACATGAGCCAGTTGAACGTTTCGGTGCGGGCGCGGATCTCGGTCGGCAGGAAAGCGCCGAACTTCTCGGCCAGGTAGATCAGGATCGAGCCGGTCTCGAAGACCCTCAGCGGCTCGGGCTGGCTGTGATCGACCATCACGGGGATCTTTGAGTTCGGGTTGGCCGCCACGAAGCCCGAGCCGAACTGATCGCCGTCACCGATGCGGATCAGCCACGCGTCATATTCGGCGCCGTCGGCGCCGAGCGCCAGCAGCTCCTCAAGCATGATGGTGACCTTCACGCCGTTGGGCGTGGCCAGCGAGTAGAGCTGCAGCGGGTGTTTGCCGACGGGCAGCGCCTTCTCGTGGGTCGGCCCGGCGATCGGCCGGTTGGTCTTGGACCATTGTCCGCCGCTCTCCTGGTCCCAGGTCCAGACCTTGGGCGGCTGATAGTCGGCGGGCTGGTTTTCCGGCTTCGCGGCGTCGTCTGCCATGATGCGTCCTCTCGCGGCGGGGTTTGCGCTTACGCCGCTACCTAAGATCGACGGGGAGGGTGTCACGCCGCGCGAGATCACAAGCCGACCGCCGAGCGTGCACGCACGCGTCGCGATGCGTTGACGAAACGCCACGTGCCGCCCTAGATGCGCGGCGTCGCGGACTGGGCCTGGCTGTTGCCCCGGTCACCCGGCGGGCGGTTAGCTCAGTTGGTAGAGCGCCTCGTTTACACCGAGGATGTCGGGAGTTCGAGCCTCTCACCGCCCACCAAGCCCATCCC
>JBCCSW010000470.1:0-2676 GCA_039199465.1 Pseudomonadota bacterium | reverse complement strand
CTCGCGCATATGGACCCGGTGCGCCGCAACTACCTGATGAACTCGATGCAGCTCGCACGGGTGACCGCAGCGACGGTGACCGAGAAGTCGAAGCTCGATGCGATGCTCGATGAGGTCCGTACCGTCGGTTATGCCTTCGACGACGAGGAGCATGCGCTTGGGCTGCGCTGTGTCGCGGCGCCGCTGTTCGACGAGCATGGCCAGGGCGTGGCTGCCGTCTCGATCTCGGGACCGTCGGCGCGCATCCCGCTCGAGCGTCTCTCGACCCTCGGCCGCATGGTCGCCCAGGCTGCGAGCGAGGCGACGCGTGACTATGGCGGCGCCCTGCCGGTCGCGGCGCAGTAGAACCTTCGCGATCTCTACGCGACGACCGTTTTAGCGCAGACGGCAGCGCTCCGGCGACGGCCGCAGTGCACCTCTGCGAGCGGGCGACCGTCTCGGGCCATCTCCAGCCACGCGAGCACCATGAGCATTTCAGCAGGCGCGTCCCGGCGTCGCGTTCATCGCTTCTCGTGGTCCGCACGGTGCCGCGCACGCGCCGCGGCGGGGCTGGTTGACAGCCCAAACGCCGCCCAGTAGAGCAGCGCCACCGCAGGCAGGCTCATTCCGGCGTAGCTCAGTGGGAGAGCATCGGACTGTTAATCCGCTGGTCGCAGGTTCGAATCCTGCCGCCGGAGCCATCCAGCACCCGGCTCGCGTCGGGACCGCCGTCAGCGCGATATATCCAGTCGCTTCAGCAATCCCACTCGCACTGGTCTGATCGGTCTTCGGTCTCTCCCAACCGCCCCGTCCGATGACCGGTTCAGCGGCCCAGCCCAACGCGACCGGACACCCAGAAATCGAGGTCGATTGCCGGTTTTGCGTGCAGATGGGACCCGTTTTGCCCCTATTGGCGGCGGTTCTCGGGGAAACCGGTCTTCGAATGCGATTTTTTCGTCGCACGACTGCCAACGTAGTAGACAGCGCGCCGCAATTCCCATCCACTGCCCTCGACAAAACACAGCGAGAGCCCGTTGGAGGCGCGCACACAGAATGCCGTCCGAAGAGACGGTTGATAGCGAGACAGGCGTCCAGACCACACGGTCGATGAGAGCCTGCCGATAAAGCAGCACCCAAGACGTTGACGGGGAGACCACCACAATGAAATCCGCTTTGTATCTGGCGACGGCGCTGAGCGTCGTGACGGCGCCCGCCGCGATGGCCGCCGATATCGTGATCGGCGTGCCGAACTGGGCCTCGGTGAACGCGACCGCGCATGTCCTGAAGGTCGCGATCGAGGACAATCTCGGCCTTGAGGTCGAGCTGCAGAACGGTACCAATCCGATCGTCTTCGAGGCGATGGACAAGGGCGCGATGCATGTTCATCCCGAGGTCTGGATGCCCAACCAGCAGAACCTTCACGACACCTATGTGAAGGACAAGGGCACCGTGGTGATGAACGGCAACCCGGTGCAGGCCGAGCAGGGCATGTGCGTGCCGACCGCCACGGCCGAGAAGCACGGCATCACGTCAATCGACGACCTGACCGATCCGGAGAAGATGGCGATCTTCGACACCGACGGGAACGGCACGCCCGAGGTCTGGATCGGCGCGCCCGGTTGGGCGTCGACCGTGGTCGAGAAGATCCGCGCGAAGTCCTATGGCTACGACCAGACCATGGAGCTGACCGAATTCGACGAGACGCTGGCCTATGCTAACCTCGCGAATGCGATCAAGGCGGGCGAGCCCTGGCTCGGCTTCTGCTACAGCCCCCACTATATCTTCGTCATGCACGACCTGACCGTGCTGGAAGAGCCGGCGCACGACCCGGCGACGTGGAACATCGTGCAACCGACCGACGACGCCAACTGGCTTGAGAAGTCATCGGCCTCGACCGCCTGGAAAGGTGCGACGCTGCATCTCCACTACTCCAAAGAGCTGGAGGAGAAGTATCCGGAGGTCGCCGCCCTGTTCTCCAACTACCAGATCCCCGGCGACGCGCTCAGCGCGATGGGCAAGGCGCTTGCGGTCGATGACGAGGACCCGGAGGCCTTCGCCCGGCAGTGGGTGGCGGAAAACGAGGACATCGTCCTCGAGTGGCTGACCCAGTAGGCCGAGACCCGATGACCCGCCGCGCCCCTCGCCGGCGGGTCATTCACTTTCGTGATCGAGTAACGGGAGACCGCCCATGAGTGAGGCCGTCGTTAAGCTTGATGGCGTCTGGAAGGTCTTCGGCGAGCGCGCGGGCGAGGCGCTGGCTGCCGTCAAGAGCCAGGGGCTGACCAAGCCCGAGGTGCTGGACCGCTTCGGCTGCGTCGTCGGCGTTCAGGATGCCAGCTTCGATGTCGCCCGCGGCGAGATCTTCTGCATCATGGGGCTGTCCGGCTCGGGCAAATCCACTCTGGTGCGCCACGTCAATCGCCTGATCGAGCCGACCGCGGGCACGATCGAGATCATGGGCGAGGACGTCTCGGCCATGTCCTCGAAAGCGTTGCGCGCGGTCAGGGCCACGCGCATCGGGATGGTCTTCCAGCACATGGCCCTGATGCCGCACCGCTCGGTGCGCGAGAATGTGGGCTACCCCCTGGAGATCCGCGGCGTGCCGAAGTCGAAGCGCTGGGCGATCTCTGACCATACGCTAGGCCTCGTGAACCTTGACGGCTACGAGGACCGGCTGCCGAAGGAGCTTTCGGGCGG
>JBCCSW010000469.1:0-2680 GCA_039199465.1 Pseudomonadota bacterium | reverse complement strand
CGGTTCTGCAGGCTGATGCCGGTACTGGGCACGACCACGCCCGAGCCGAAGCCCGAATAGTTCGACTGGATGTACGAGCACATCATGCCGCTGGCATCGGCGGTCGTCAGGTAGACCGTGCCACCGTCGCGCGGCGCGCCGGCGCCGAAATCCTGCGCGCGGCCGGGGTCGATCAGGCGCGCCCGCGCGGCGAGATAGCCCGGATCCAGCAGGTCGGCCGCAGTCACCGCAGCCATGTGCGCCATATCGGCGACAAAGGCGTCGGCATCCGCCATCGCGAGTTTGATCGCTTCGATCTGCAGATGCAGCGCGGCGGGGTCGTCGGCGCCGAGGTCGCGGATTGGGGTATGGGCCAGCATGGCGAGCGCCATGCAGGCGACGATGCCCTGGCCGTTTGGCGGGATCTCGTGCAGGGCCAGATCGTCGAAGCCGGCCGAGACGGTGCCGCACCAGTCGGGCGCCTCGGCGGCCATATCCTCGGCGCTCAGCGCGGCGCCATGGCGCGCGGCCTCGGCGGCGATGCGCTCGGCGATCGGGCCGCGATAGAAGGCCTCGCCCCGCGTCTCGGCGATCTGCGTCAGTGTGGCGGCCATCTCGGCGCTGGCGAAGCGCTCGCCGGCGACCGGGGCACGGCCGCCGGGCATGAAGTGGTCGGCAAAGCCGGGCTGCGCGCCGAGCAGGGCGGCATCGTGCTTCCAGCGCCGGGCGATGACGGGCGAGACCGGGAAGCCGTGCTCGGCATAGCGGATCGCAGGCGCCAGTAGTCGGTCGAAGGGCAGGGTGGCGAAGCGGTCGCTAAGCGCCGTCCAGGCGCCGACGGCGCCCGGCACAGTGACGGCATCCCAGCCCATTCGGGGCATCGCGGCGTGGCCGGCAAAACGGTCGGGCGTCCACCCGGCCGGGGACCGACCCGACGCGTTGAGGCCGTGCAGCGCCGTCCCGTCCCAGACGATCGCGAAGGCATCCGAACCGAGGCCGTTGCCGCTCGGCTCGACGACCGTCAACGCGGCGGCGGCGGCGAGGGCCGCGTCGACTGCGTTGCCGCCCTCGGCCAGCGCCAACAGGCCGGCCTGAGCCGCCAGCGGTTGTGAGGTCGCCACCATGGCATCGCCCATCACCGGGCTGCGGCGCGAGGGATAGGCGACCGGCGGATGGCTCATGTTGCGGCCTCGACCCGGTCCGTGCGGCGGCTGTCGCGCAGATAGCGCCTGATCGCCCAGGCGACCGACAGAACGGCGGCGACCAGGAACAGCGCGCTTACAGGTCGGGTCAGGAAGGTCGTCCACTCCGGATCGGTCATCAGGGCGCGGCGCAGATTGGTCTCGGCGATGGGCCCCAGGATTGCGCCCAGCACCAGCGGCGCGAGCGGGTAGTCGAGCGTCCGGAGCGCATAGCCGATGACGCCGATGACGCCGAGGACGTAGAGATCCGTGATGCGGTTGTTCAGCGCGAACGAGCCGACGACGCAGCACACGATGACCGCGGGCACGATCACCCATTTCGGGATGTCGGTGACCCGCAGGAACAGTCGCATGCCGGCGATGCAGACCACCAGCATCATGAAGGAGGCCACGACCATCGCGATGAACATGCCATAGACTAGGTCGGCATTGTCCATGATGAGCCGCGGGCCGACCTGGATGCCATGCACCATCAGCGAGGCCATCAGGATCGCGTCCACCGCCGAACCGGGGATGCCGAGGCCGATCAGCGGAATAAGCCCGCCGCCCGCGGTCGAGGAGTTGCCGGCCTCGGACGCCACCACGCCCTCGGGCGTGCCGGTGCCGAAGGTCTCGGGTTGGCGCGAGCCGCGCTTGGCCTGGTCATAGGCCAGCAGGTTGGCGATCGACCCGCCCGCGCCCGGCAGCGCGCCAATCAGCACGCCGACGATCGAGGAGCGGATCAGGTTCACCGGGCGCGACAGCACCTCGCGCATCGTCGCCCAGGTCTGGAAGTCGATATCCTTGGTCGCGAGACCTGCGCCGGAGCGGACGGATTGCGGGCTCTCGACCTCGGCGATCAACTGGCTGATCGCGAAGATCCCGATCAGCACAACCAGGAAGGCCAGGCCTGGCGCAAGCGCTGCGATGCCGAAATCGAAGCGCGGCATACCCATCATCGGATCGGGCCCGATGGTGGCGATGGCAAGTCCGATCACGCCCGCGATCAGCCCGCGCATCAGCGAGCTGCCGACGAGGCTTGCCACGATCGTCAGCGCGAAGACGATCAGCGAGAAATACTCCCACGGCCCCAGCTTCACGGCGAACAGCGCGATCGGCGGCGCGGCGACGACCAGCACGACCGTCGAGATCAGCGTGCCGAAGAACGACGCCCAGACGCCGATCGACAGCGCCCGCCCCGGCTGGCCGCCGCGGGCCATCGGAAACGCGTCGAACGTGGTGGCGACCGAGGACGGCGTGCCCGGAATGCCGAGCAGCGCGGCCGAGATCAGCCCGCCAGTGTAGCCGCCAACATAGACCGCCAGCATCACCGCAATGCCCTGCAGCGGATCCATCGCGAAGGTCAGCGGCAGCGTCAGCACGATCGCCATCGTCACGGTGAAGCCGGGAATGGCGGCTGCGATGATGCCCGCGATGGAGCCTGCCAGCATCATCGCCAGCGTGGTGGGGCTCAGGATCTGGGCGAGGGCGAGCGACAGGCTCTCGAGCATGGATGCGAT
>JBCCSW010000468.1:0-2699 GCA_039199465.1 Pseudomonadota bacterium | reverse complement strand
GCAGGCCTTCATCCTCGCCCTTGATCTTGGGTGTGCGGTTGAAGCTGATCACCGGGATGCAGGCCGGCCGATAGTAGAATTGCGGCTTATTCAGCGCCCGCGCCGGCCGGCGATCGCCGCCGGTAAAGCCCTTGATCGCCTTCGCAGACAGGATGTCGGTCGGCTCGGGCTCGCTGGTGAACACCGCCCGCGCGCCCGGCACATCGACCTCCTCGGGCGTCGCCTGCGCGGCCGAGCGGCCGTTCGGCTGCATCAGGAACATCTCGATTTTGGCGGGCACCACATAGCCGTCGCGCTCGCCCAGCACGATCTCGAGGCCGCGCATCACGGTCGATTTGCCGTTCGATCCATGCCCGCGCAGCAGGAAGGCGCATTGCGCCTCATTGCGCCCGAACAGCAGCGCGCCGGCGCCGCGCTGGAAACAGGCCCGCACATCGGCATCCGGGAACACCAGCGCCATGAAAGCATCCCAGCCGGGGCAGGTCGCGGCCGGGTCATAGGCGATCGGCGAGGCCTTGGTGGGAAACCCCTCGCGGGTGTGCGGCGACAACCAGGCCGCGCGCACCGCCTCGACTTCCTCGGGCTCGGCCGCTTCCGGGAAGATGTCATAGGCCGCCCGGCGCAGGTCGATGCGCCCGTTCGCGCAAACGAAGGTCCAGGGATCGGTGTCCAGCTCGGCCAGCGGCACCAGCGCCCGGTGTTCGGCCGCCCTTAGCGCCGCCTCGACCTTGTTGACATTGCCGAGCTTCGTGGCGTGCTTCATCAGCCGGCCGCGGCGCTCGCTCACCAGGGCCTGCCGCGCCGCCTCGGCGCTCAGGAAGGCCGGGCGCGCCTTCATCGTCTCCTCGGCCAGGCGCCGCTGGGCAGCCAGATCGCTCACCGGCGCCTCGACCGAGGCCGCGGCCTCCTCGAGTATGGTCGCTTCCAGGTCGAAGCCCAGCGCGCGGGCGCGCACGTCGCCCTCGGCGAAGCTGAAGCGCGCCCCGTCCCAGATCCCCCAGCCCTTGCCGTCCACGAAGATCAGCGCGGCACCGTGCCGGGCCATCAGCCGGGCGGCATTCGCCGCGTCGTTGTCGGGCAGGTCCAGCCGCTCGGACATCTCCAGGGCGAAGCGCCGTTCCCAAGTCTCGGCCGGCGCACCGCGCGCCGGTTGCGGGTTTGCGGCCCGCCGTTTCCTAGGCATCGCAGACCCCCAAGGCATCATGCCCACCGCAGACCGCCGCCCCCCAGCGCTCGGCCGCCTCATCCGCGTAATCGCGGCTGACATCCCAGGCCCGGTCGGGCACGCAGAGCCGCACGTCGAGGCCCTGATCGCGCCAGTGGCGCGCCGCTGTCGAATAGAGCCGCTGGGCCAGCTCGGCCGGGCTTTCGCGGCCCGGCTTGCCGGATCGGCCATCGCCCTCGGCCGCGATCACCAGGCGGCGCGTGCCCGCCGGCGGCGACCAGGCGATCGACCCATGCGCATCGGGGGTGATCCAATCGCGCGAGATGCCCGAGATCGCGCGCGCGCCGCCCGGCTCGAGGATCAGCGCCGCCGCCAGCGCGCTCTCGATCCCCTCGCCGAGGACCGCGACCGGCGAGGGCGCGCCCATCAGGATCGAGGCGCCTTTCATGGCACCCGGCTTGCCCAGCAGTTTCTTAGCGACCTTGCGCCCGTCCAGGCTGCCGGCGGCCGTGCCATAGCGCGCGCGGCCATCCGCGGCGATCCAGGTGCGGTGGACGCCGATCATCTCGGCGGCAGGCCCGATCCGGCCGACCATCGCAGGCCCCTCATGCACCGGGGGCTCGGTCTTGCGGTTCTGGCGATCGAGGAAGTGGCGCAGGTTCGGGTGATAGGCGATGTCGCCCGGCCAATCGCCGAAATAGGCGACCAGGCGCGCCGGGCTCAGACCCCGCGCGGCCAGGTATGTCGCCAGCATCGCGGCCGGCCCCGTCGTGCAGCCCTGCCACAGCCGGACAGCGCCGATCCGCCGGGCCTCGGCCCATGCGGCGTTATCCTCGCTGCGGCGCGCGCCGTCGTGATCGGCCGCGATCCGGGCGGTGTTCTCGGCCCGGCGCCGGCGCATCTCGCTGTCGCTCGGGCGCGGGATGTTCCAGCCATCGGCCAGCCGGGCCAACGCCTCGACCGCCCGCACGCCGTCGCGCATCATGATGAAATCGACGACCGAGCCGGCGGCGCCGCATCCGAAACACTTGAACAGATCGGGCCGCCCGCCGGCGCCTTCGACCACGTGAAAGGACGGCGTGTCCTCGGCGTGCAGCGGGCAGCACGACCACCAGTCGCGCTTGTCCGGGTTCGATTTCTCGCGGTCCCAGACGGCGCCCGAGGCCTCGGCCACCGCCTTCAGGGACACTCGCGCCTTGACGTCCGCGGCCAGGCTCAATGGACCGACCCCGAGGATGCGCCGCCGATCGTCGCGGTCAGCTCGTCACGGCGGACAGCCAGCCAGTGGAGACCGACGTCGATCTCGAGGGCGACCTCATCCGACACCGCCTGGCGCCGGTCGGCCGCCAGACCCGACCGGCCGAGGCGGGCCAGCACATGGCTCGCGCCGCGGTGGAACATCGCCGTCACCCGCGCGGCCTCGGCCGGGCCGAACAGTGCGAGGGCCATCCCGAGGTTGACGCGCCGGGCCAGGTCGCCATGTGGGCAGCGCCCCCGCGCCTGCACCCGCAGCCGTTCGATCTCGCGCGGCACG
>JBCCSW010000467.1:0-2699 GCA_039199465.1 Pseudomonadota bacterium | reverse complement strand
GACCGATGGACATAGACGGGTTCGAGAGGGTGGAGATCGCGGCTGAGCACGCCCTCTGGGAGTGGCTAGCGGATCATCACGATCAGGCGGAAAGCGTCTGGGTCGTCACCTGGAAGGCGGCGCATCGGGAGCGATACGTATCGCGCGATCAGATGCTCGACGCGCTCATCGCCTTCGGTTGGATCGATGGCAGGCGGATGAAGCTGGACGAAGATCGAACCATGCAGCTGATCTCACCGCGTCGTGAGACCCGATGGACCGAGAGCTACAAAGCACGCGCGGACCGGCTCGACGCCGAGGGTCGGATGCGCGACCCCGGCAGGCGCGCCATCGCCGAGAGCAAGGCGCGCGGGCATTGGGACACCTCGGCTCCGATCGATGCGCTTGAGACGCCGGAAGACCTCCTCGCCGCCCTTGCCCGTCACCGAGCGCGCAGCTGGTGGGACGGCGCCGCACCCTCCTACCGGCGCAACGTCCTGCGCTGGATCGCCTATGCGAAACGCCCCGAAACACGGGCGAAGCGCATCGAGAGCGTCGCAGAGCATGCGGCGCGCGGCGAGAAGGTGCCTCAGTACTGACCACCGCTGCCATCAAGGGAGGGGGTCTTACCGGGGACGACTGCCTACCCGGGTTTCGCGCCGCGCCCTAGTCGGCAGCCTGCTGGATCGGGGAGACGTAGCCTGGTGGCTTGACGGTCACGATCGGGCAGCTTGTGGCGTTCAGGATGTCTTCCGCGGTGTTGCCGATGATGAGGCCTGGAACGCCCGTGCGCCCAACGGTGCCCATGACGAGGAGATCGGCGCCGAGGCGTTCGATCGCCCGCGGCACCGCCTCACTCGGTGGCCCTTCCACAAGTTCCGGGCTGATCTCGGTGTTCTCCGCACCGATGGCGGCATGAAGGGCACCGGCATGGCGCGCACGGACGGCGCGGATGTAGTGCTCCGCCGCCGCGCGTCGGCCGGGCTCCGATGACCAGCGCCGCACCAGCGTCTCGCCATGGGCCTGCCAGGCATGGACGGCATGCAGCGGGGCGCCATCCAGCGCGGCGAGGTGCGTCGCGGTCGCAAGGATCCGGTCGTTGAGCGGCGCCTCTTCCGGATCGCCGGCATCGATCGCCGCGACGATCCTGCGTGGCGTCGGCAGGTCGCCCGGGCGGCGGAGCCAGATCGGGCAGGGGCATTTGCGGAGCAGGTGCTGGTCGGTGCTCGCCAAGGTGACGGGTCCGAGGCGTCCCTCGACGGTCTTCACCACGAAAGCGACATCGCCCGCCAAAGCCCGGCGCACGATGGCGAGGAACGGCCGGCCGGTCACGACCTACATCGACGGGGTCGGCCCGTCGAAGCGCTGCGTCGCGGTCTCGAGTTCTTCGCGCGCCTCGGCGATCAGGCGATCCACCGCATGCGCCTCGGACAGACCCACGGCTGCGGCCAGGGCGGCGAGTTCCGATGGCGGCTCGACGACGCTGAGCGCGATCAACGGCGCGCCGTTGGCTTCGGCGAGGCGGCCGGCCGTCGCCAAGGTGCCCGCTGCATCGCCACCGGGCTCGCAGACGGCGATCACGGCGCCTGCAGGCGCGCTCATGCCGCGAAGGCCCGTTGACCGTCGGCGTCCGGCAGCGGCGGCTGCGGCGGCACCGTGGCCTCGCCCAACAGCATTTCGGCCGCCTGCGCGGCAGCGTCGTGATAGGGCATCAGGACGAGATCGACCCCTGCCATCGCCAGGTCGTCGGCGGTCGCATCATCATGTGCCGCCAGCGCGATCCGCCCGGAAAAGCCCGCCTCGGCCAGCGCCGACAGCAGCGCCGGGCGCGGGTCTTCCTGCGCCAGTCCGGTTTCGTGTGCGGGCACCGCCGACACCGCCCAGTCTGCCTGCGCGAGGGGGAGGTGGACAACGAACTCGGGATCCATTGCGTCGCCGAAGATCGCATCGATACCGTGGGAGCGGGCATGGCGGACGGCCACGGGGCTGAAATCCACGCCGACGACGCGGCGGCCGGCATCGCGCAACCGCCGCGCAATCGCCAGCCCGTAGCGGCCGAGACCGAAGACCACGATCTCCGGCGCCTGGCCCGGCGTGCCTGCCATGTCCTCGACATGAGTGCCGCGCCGCTCGAAAACACCCAGCAGGGGCTCGAACACGGCATAGAGCCAATGCGAATGGGTGATCATGTAGGTCGAGGCCGCGATCGTCACCAAGCCGACCAGCGTGACGAGCCCCAGCGCCCTCTCGTCCACATGGCCGAGGGCGACGCCGAGGCCCATGAAGACCAGCGAGAACTCGCTGATCTGCGCGACCGTGAGACCGGCCAGAAAGCCCGTGCGCTTGGTGTAGCCAAGGGCACCCATGATCGCGAGCACGATCAGGGGATTGCCGATCAGCACGAAGACCGAGAGGACCAGTGCCTCGAGCACGCCGTCGCCGAGGACGGTCAGATCGAGCGAGGCGCCGAGCGCCACGAAGAAGAAGAGCAGCAGGAAATCGCGCAGGCTGGCCAGGCGCGCCGCGATCGCCTCGCGATAGGGCGTCGAGGCCAGCGAGATCCCCGCCAACAGCCCGCCGAGTTCCTTGCCGAAGCCGAGTGCGTGGCCGAGAGCCGCCAACAGCGCCGCCCATCCGATCGCGAAGGAGACGAGGAGTTCGGGCGCCTTCGCCAGCTTCTCGACCAGCGGGCTCGCGAGAAAGCGGACGAAGACGCCGAT
>JBCCSW010000466.1:0-2704 GCA_039199465.1 Pseudomonadota bacterium | reverse complement strand
CGGCGATCCTGTTCGGCCTCGCGGTCGCCGCGATCTTCGGGCCGGGGGTGACCGCCATCGTCATCGCGCTCTCCATCGCCACGGTGCCCGATGTCGCCCGGGTCACGCGTTCGGCGGCCGTGGTGATCATGGCCCAGGAATACATGGAGGCCGGGCGCGCCATCGGCCTTTCCGATGGCACGCTGATCCGGCGCTATCTGCTGCGCAACTGCATCTCCTCGATCTTCGTGTTCATGACGCTGCGCTTCGGCCAAGTGATCCTGATCGGTGCCGCGCTGTCGTTCCTGGGCCTCGGCGCCCGACCGCCCACGGCCGAGCTTGGCATGATGGCGAGCCAAGGGCGCGATTTCCTGTTCTTCGCCCCGCATGTCGCGACCATCCCCTCGCTCGCGATCTTCGTCGTCGTGCTCTGCGCCAACCTGCTGGGCGATGCGCTGCGCGACGTCTTGGACCCCCGCCAAACGCAATGACCCTAAGGGCACCCACGCCGCACCCAACGAGGCTGACCACAGCCCGCCATCCGCAACAGGGAGACTGGAGATGAAGCCTGCCACACCGCTTATCGCCGCCACGGCTCTGGCCCTTGCCGCACCGCTTGCGGCGGCGCAGACGGTCACCATCGTGCGCGAGGTCGAGACCGACCGCTATGACCCGCATCGCACGACGGCCCGCGCGGCGTCCGAGGTGCTGTTCATGCTGGCCGACACGCTGGTGAGCCTGGACCACGACATGCAGACCATCGCGCCGGGTTTGGCCGAGAGCTGGACGGTGTCGGAGGACGGCAAGACCTACACCTTCACGCTGAAGGAGGGCGTCAGCTTCTGCGACGGGCGCGCGATGACCGCCGATGACGTGGTCTTCTCGCTGAGCCGCTGGATCGATCCCGAGATCAAGTCGCCGGTCGCCTGGCGTGCGGGCGATGTAAAGTCGATCACCGCACCCGACGACAGGACGGTGGTGTATGAGCTCGAGGCGCCGTTCTCCGAGCTGTTGTACCAGCTCACCCAGTCCTTCGCCGTCGTGGTCGACCAGAACCAGGTAGCGGAGCTGGGCGACGATTTCGGCGTAAAGGGCTTCAACGGCACAGGCCCCTATTGTTGGGGCGAGTGGCGGCCGCGCGATGTCACCATCCTGACGCGCCACGACGCATATACCTGGGGCCCGCCGATCTACGAGAACACCGGCCCCGTCGCGGTCGAGGAAGTCGTCTGGAAGATGGTGCCCGAGGAGAACACCCGCATGGCCGCCGTCATGACCGGGCAGTCGGACATCACGCAATACGTGCCCTGGAACTCGCTGCGCATCCTGCGCGGCAACCCCAACGTGACGGTCACGCTGTCGGACGCCGCGCATTGGAGCTATTTCGCGGGCTTCAAGATCGACAAGCCGGTGGTGAACGAGCCGGCGGTACGCAAGGCGCTGAACCTCGCCGTCGATCAGCAGGCGCTGGTCACGAACATCTATTTCGACGAGGTGACGCCGGCCTTCTCCTACATCTCGACCGGCACGCTGGATTGGAACACCGAAATCGAGCCTACCCTCCTCAAGACCGATCTCGACGAGGCGAACGCGATCCTGGACGAGGCCGGCTGGGTCCCGGGCGATGACGGCTTCCGCTACAAGGACGGCGAGAAGCTGGAGGTCTTGGCCTATGGCTTCACCGGCTCGACCTGGTCCAAGATCATGGAGGCGCTGCAAGCCGATTTCCGCAAAGTCGGCGCCGATCTGCAGATCCAACTGTTCGACCCGACGGTGGGCTGGGGCAAGCTGGCGACGCAGGAATTCCAGCTGTTCGGCATGTCGTTTCCCTATGTCTCGGCCGGCGACGCGCTGAACCTCTATTTCCGCTCGGAGAACATGCCGACGCCGAACCGCATGAACTGGGACGATCCCGAGACCGATGCGCTGCTGGACAAGGGCAAGACGGCGACGACGCCCGATGTCCGGGCCGAGGCCTATGGCGAGGTGCTGAAGAAGGTGCACGACGCCGCGGTCTGGATCCCTCTCTACCACGAGCCGATGCGGCTGGCGCAGACCAACAGGCTGGCGCCGGTGAAGCCGCACAACATCTACGGCGCCGGGCTCTACAAGGGCCTGGACTTCAAGTTCGTGGATTGAGGCGACAGACGACGGTCGACGATCGGACGCGGCATATGAGCGAGCCCATTCTGCGGGTCGACGATCTGGCCGTCGCCTTCGCCACCGAGAACGGTCCCGTCCGCGCTGTGGACGGGATCTCCTTCGAGGCGGGCGAGGGTCGCACGCTCGCCATCGTGGGCGAGTCGGGCTGCGGCAAGTCCGTCACCTCGCTCGCCCTGATGGGCCTGACGCCGCCCTCGGCCAGCGTGACCGGCCGGGCGCTGTTTCGCGAGCGTGATCTCGTGGCGCTTCCCGGCGCAGAGCGCCGGGCAATCCGCGGGCGCGACATCGCCATGATCTTCCAGGAGCCGATGACCGCGCTGAACCCGGTCTATCGCATCGGCGACCAGATCGCTGAGGGACTGATCCGACGCGGTACGCCGAGGCGCGCAGCCCGATCGCGGGCGCTTGAGATGCTGCGCCTGGTCCGCATCCCGGCGCCCGAGACGCGCATCGACGCCTATCCCCACCAGCTCTCGGGCGGCATGCGCCAGCGCGTGATGATTGCCATGGCGCTGGTGTCGGAACCCGCGCTGCTGATCGCCGTCGTCGGCTCGTCGGCGAT
>JBCCSW010000465.1:0-2705 GCA_039199465.1 Pseudomonadota bacterium | reverse complement strand
GCCAGGATGAAACCGACCAGCGAGGTCAGCACCAATAGCCCCGCGAACCAGGCCAGCGTGGACCAGAGGCCGAACGGCGCCTCCGCATCCTCGCCCGAGGCCTCGCGGTCGGCGAAGGCGGCATCGGCCGGGTTGCCGCGCCACATGCGCACCGAAAGCGCCACGCAGGCCAGCAGGCCGACGATGCTGACGGTGATGGGGAAGATCCGGTCGGTCTGGATGCGGATGCCCCACGCATCGACCAGGCTGACGGCGAGATACAGGCTCATGGCGCCGAGAAACGCCGCCGGCGCGATCTTGCGGCCGATCGGCACGTCGCCCTCGGGCAGGATCTGCTTCGCCTGTCGGATGCCGAAATAGACCGACACCACGGTCATCACGATGATCACCAGCACGATGGGCGAAAAGATGTACTCCAGCCCCTGCTCCATCCCACGGCGAAAACGCGAGGCGGCGATCTGATAGGCCTGGAACGAGTAGTTCTCGGCCTGGGTCGACAGCACGAAGCCGATCAGGAAGGCCGGCCGCGACCAGTCGAACCGGCGCAGAAAGATACCCAGCAGCCCGATTGCGAAGAGCGCCACCAGATCGCCCAGCGACTGGCGCGACTGGAACGCCGCGAAGCTGATCATCATGAACAGGAACGGCGCGAGCAGCGCGAAGCGGATCGTCGTCAGCTTCGCGATCTGGCCCGACAGCAGGATGCAGAGCCCCGCGCCCACCACATTGGCGAGCGCCAGCGACCAGACGATGGTGTAGGTGACGTCCAGGTTGTTGGTGATGAGTTGCGGTCCGGCCTCGTAGCCGAGCAGCGCCAGCCCGCCGATGAACACCGCCATCGACCCCGAGCCCGGAATGCCGAAGATCAGCGTCGGCACCAGGCCGCCGCCCTCTTTGGCGTTGTTCGAGCTTTCCGGCCCGATCACCCCGCGCACATCGCCGCTGCCGAACTGCGACTTGTCCTTGGCCGACTGCACGGTGTGGCCATAGGCGATCCAGTCGACGACCGAACCGCCGAGGCCCGGGATGACGCCGACGATCACACCGATCACCGCGCAGCGGATCGACAGGAAGACGTTGGTGAACCAGTCGCGAATGCCGTCCAGCCAACCCGCGCCCAGCGCCGCATCCTTGGCGATCGCACGGTCCTGGCGGAGCAGCGCGACGATCTCGGGCACCGCGAAGATGCCGAGGCCGACGATCACCAGCCGCAGCCCGTCGGTCAGATAGGGCATGTCATAGGTCGACATGCGGAGCGACCCGCCCGCATCGGCCTCGCCGATCGTGCCCACCATCAGGCCAAGGCACGCCGCCGCGATGCCTTTCAGCGGCAGTCGTCCGGCCAGGATCGCCACCATCGACAGGCCGAGGATGGTCATCATCAGCATCTCGGGCAGCCCGAAGGCCAGCACCAGCGGGCGCGCGACCAGGATGAAGAAGGTCAGCACCGTGGCGCCCAAAAGCCCGCCGAACAACGACGAGATGAAGGCCGCCGCCAGCGCTCGCGCCGCCTCGCCCTTCTTGGCCAGCGGAAAGCCGTCCAGCACCGTCGCCTGGCTGGCGGAGGAGCCGGGGATGCCCATCAGCACGCTGGCAAAGGTGTCGGATGTCGGGATGACGGCGATCAGCCCGACCATCAGGGCCAGACCCGCGATCGGGTCCATACCGTAGACGAAGGGCAGCACCAGCGAGAGACCCGCTATGCCGCCAAGGCCCGGGAACACCCCGACCGAGAGGCCGAGCACCACGCCGAGGACGAGGAAGGTCAGCTGCTCGGGCTGCAGGATGAGTGCGAAAGCCTGGCCGAGGGCCGGCAGGGCGGTGGCGATAATATCCATGAGGCGGCCTGTCCGGGAGGGGTTTCCGGACGATACGCATAGCGCGCCCTACAAGGTCCGGCGTGCGGTCCTCAGAGCGCGGGAGACGCACCGAATGAGAGGGATCCGCCCGCGCTTCCAGCAGGCGGGCGCGGACGGATCACGGGCGGGGTCGCCTCCGCTCAGTTCAGCGTGACGCCGTACCGCTCCTCCAGCCAACCGGTGACGAAGGCCTTCGCTTCGGCCGGCACCTGCGTCGCGCTATCCATCGCGCCCTTGGCCATGCCGCCGGTCATCTGCGGATACTTGCCGAGCCGCTGGGCCGAGATCTCGGCGAAATCGGCGCGCGCCTTCACCGCTTCGAAGGCCGCCGTGTAGGTGTCGATCGCCTCCTGCGGCGCACCGGCCGGCAGGAACACCATCTTCTGCGCCGGGAAGCCCGCGATGAAGAATGCCTTCCAGGCATCCCACTGCTCGCCAGATGTCTCGCAGGACGGGGTTGCCTCGCAGACCTCCTTGAAGGTCGGCATATCGGGGAAGGTCGGATCGCGCACGATGTTGCCGTCGCCATCCAGCGCGCCCCAGGTCATCATCGGCACCGCGCTGCCCCCCTCGACCAACGGCATCACGCCGTTCAGGAAGCCCGAGGACGTCTGATAGTCGATATTGGCCTCGCCCCGCTCGAACATCAGGCGGCCGTCGCCGCGCCCCTTGATGCCGAAGACCGGCTCGACGCTCAGGCCCAGCATCTCCCAGGCGAGCAGCGGCACAAGATCCAGACGGGTCGCCCCCTGGCTGCCGTAGATGAAGTCGGTGTCCTGCAGCGCGGTGGCGTCCATGCCGTCCATCTTCGCGGCCAGGTCGGGCGGCAGATAGGCCACGCCGCCG
>JBCCSW010000464.1:0-2707 GCA_039199465.1 Pseudomonadota bacterium | reverse complement strand
GAAGGGCGCAGTTCGATGCGCATCGGGGTCGAGGTCTGGATCACGCGTCAGCCGCTTGGCCAGCATGTTAAGGTGACGGAGGCGACCTTCACGTTCGTCGCGATCTCCGAGGACGGCACCAGCCGCGTCCTCCCTCAGGGACTGGGCTGAACATCCGACCCGCCGTCTGCACGGGCGAAGCGCGGCAGCATCGGTCGGATCAGCCCGGCAGAGGGCGCAGGCGGCTGCGCAGCGCGTCGGCCTGGGACGGCTCCATGTCCTGCAGCATCAGGCGAAGCGTATAGCCGCCATGGATGCCTTCGCCTTCCAGATACATCCAGTCGGCGATCATGTCGGTGTTGACCCGGTAGGGATCGCCGATCCGGAGCCCGGTCTCGACGCCGTCATTAGCCGCTTGGCAGAGCAGGCGGCGCCCCTCGGGCAGGCAGTTGTCCACCCACATCTGCTCGAAGGCGCTCTGCGTCGGTACCGCCACCTTGAGCGAGTAGCCCGAGGTTCCCGGCGGCGGCGTCATCATCTTGTCCAGCAGATCCGGCAGCGTCGACCGCGCCCGGCGGATCGCGGCCGCCATGATCGGATCCGGATCCAGCGCATCGATCACCGCTTCGGTAGGTTCGGGCCTGATCCCGCTGGTCTCGCGGTCCGGCGTGATCGCGGCAACGGTGCCGGCCTGGCCCCCAGGCGCCGGAACGCCCGCTCCGAGGGACGCACCGCCGACGGCGCCGAGGGAGGCAGGTGCATCCGCGTCCGGCCCCAGGTCCGGATCGAACGGCGCCGTGCTCTGCAATGCGGTCTGCGATCCGGTGCCGAGCGTCGGCGCCTGAGATGCCGTCTGCGGGGCCACCGGCTGGCGCGTTGCGGGTTCGGCTGTCGAGGGCTGCGGGGCGACGGCGAGAAGGCCCGTCGCACTAGCCCCAAGGCCTGCTGCGGGCTTGCCGTCCTGCGACGGATCGCTCGGACGCCCCGGGGCCGCGGCAAGGCCACCTGGCTGCGTGGCCTCCGCCTCGCCCAGATCGCCGTCGTCGACACCGCCGATCTCGAAGGTCAAACCACCCGACCCGGCCAGCGCCGTATCGCCGCTCGCCGCATCACCCGCTCCGGCGGTTGCGGTCTGCAGGTCGGTCGCGGCGTCATCGCCGCGGGCCACGGTCGCGTCGGCCGGTCTCCCGTTGCCGGTCTGGCTCAACATGACGCCGGCGTAGACCATTCCGGCCACGCCCAGAGCCATGATCGCATAGCCGCCATAGGTGGAAGAAGACACTGGAACCCCCGACCATCTCTTTACCGTGGCAAGAAACACGCGAAACACGGCACAAGCATGGCGTGATAACACCGCTTACGACGCTGTTATGTCGGAAATGCAAACGCCTCCGCGGCTTACGCGCATGCCCTGGCACGCACAGCCGGGTCACCCTCGGCAGGCATCAGAAGAAATCGAGCAGGTCCGACAACGCGTCGAAGAACTCCCCGATCTTCTCCATCATGTCCCCGATGAATACCGTCACCAGATCGCCTCCGCAGTGCAGCATAGCGCGGCGCGGCGGCGGCGCAATGGCCGCTGGACGGGATTCGAGGGCACTGTTACTCAACATCTATGGCCAACGACACGACCACCGACGATATGGAGCATCCGGGTGAGCAGAGCGAGGCGCTCGACCGCGCCCTCTCGGACCGGTACCTGACCTACGCGCTGTCGACGATCATGCACCGTGCGCTGCCCGATGCGCGCGACGGCCTGAAGCCGGTGCATCGGCGCATCCTCTTCGCGATGCGCGGCCTGCGTCTCGATCCGGGCGCGACCTTCAGGAAATGCGCGAAAATCGTCGGCGAAGTCATGGGCAACTACCACCCCCATGGCGATCAGGCGATCTATGACGCCCTTGCCCGCCTCGCGCAGGACTTCAGCGTTCGCTACCCACTCGTTGATGGACAAGGGAATTTCGGCAATGTCGACGGGGACAACCCCGCCGCCCAGCGCTATACCGAAGCGCGCCTGACGCGCCTTGCCGCCCTGCTGATGGAGGGGCTGGACGAGGACGCCGTAGGCTTCCGCCCGAACTATGACGGGTCGGAGAATGAGCCGGAGGTGCTGCCCGGCGCCTTCCCCAACCTGCTGGCCAACGGCGCCTCGGGCATCGCGGTCGGGATGGCGACCTCGATACCGCCGCACAACCTGGGCGAGCTTTGTCGCGCAAGCCTGCACCTGATCGACCATCCCGGCGCGTCGGTGGACACGCTGATGCGCTACGTGCCGGGGCCCGATTTTCCGACCGGCGGCGTGCTGGTCGACGAGAGCGCCACGATTGCCGAGGCCTATCGCAGCGGAAAAGGTGGCCTCCGCCTGCGCGCGGCCTGGGCGCGCGAGGATCTCGGCCGCGGGCAATGGCAGATCGTCGTCACCGAGATCCCCTATCAGGTGCAGAAGGCCAAGCTGGTCGAGCGGCTGGCCGAGCTGATCACCAGCGGCAAGGTCCGTGCGCTCAGCGATGTGCGCGACGAGAGCGCCGAGGATGTCCGCCTGATCCTGGAGCCCCGCGCACGCGGCATCGACCCGCAGGCGCTGATGGAGATGCTGTTCCGCCAGTCCGACCTTCGGCGTGCGCCCGTCGATCAGCACCGTCATGTTGAGCGGCACGCGCACTTCGAGGTCGGACTGACGGAAGAGCGTTTCCATCAGCGCCCCCGGGTCGATCCCACGCACTCGCGG
>JBCCSW010000463.1:0-2742 GCA_039199465.1 Pseudomonadota bacterium | reverse complement strand
GGCGGCTCGGCCGTGGCGGTGGCGACCGGCATGGCGCCGCTGGCGACGGGATCGGACTATGGCGGCTCGCTCCGTACCCCGGCGGCGTTCTGCGGCGTGGCCGGGTTCCGTCCCTCGCCGGGCGTTGTGCCGATGACGGGCGCGGCGACGCAGCTGCAGCCCTGGGCGGTCAACGGGCCGATGGCCCGCTCGGCCGCCGACTGCGCGATGCTGCTGAGCGCTCAGGCGTTTCACGACCCGCGCGATGCGTGGAGCGTGCCGGGCGAGGCGTTCCAGCCGTCGCCGGTGCCGGATCTCGCCAGCCTGCGCGTCGCGGTCTCGGCCGATCTGGGCTGTGCCGCGGTCGACGACGGCATCCGCGAGGCGTTCCAGCACCGGGTCGAGGCGTTGGCGTCACGCGTCGCGAGCCTGGTCGAGCTCGCGCCCGATTTCGGCCCGGTGCACGAGATGCTGGAGGCCACGCGCGCCGTCGCCTTCCTCGCCGGCTTCGCAGGGCTGGTCGAGCGGGCGCGGGAGCGGCTGGACACTAACCTGGTCGACAATGTCGACCGGGCGGGGACCATGACGATCCAGCAGGTAGCGCGGGCCGAGGCCGAGCAGGCGGCCGCCTATCGCCGGTTCGCAGCCTTCTTCGACGATGTCGACGTCCTGATCGCACCGGCCGCCGCGGTGGCGCCGTTCCCGCATGACCAGCTTTTCCCGGCCACGGTCGGCGGGCAGGCGATGGATACCTATATGCGCTGGCTTGCGCTCGCCTATGCGCCGACGCTCTGTCTCGCGACCTCGGCCGCCATCCCGGCGGGCCGCGATGGCGCGGGGCTGCCCTTCGGCATCCAGGTGATCGGCCCGCATCGTGGCGACGCCCGGACCCTCGCCGCGGCGATCGCCGTCGAACAGGCGCTCGGCCAGGATCCGTCCACGGCCCGCCCGCTGTGCGATATCGGGGCGCTCGCCGCTATGGCGCCGCGCTGAAGCGCTTTCTTAAATCCGGCCTGTTCCCCTCTGCCCGTCGTGTAGTTTTGCGGGGGTAGGTCGATGCGGGACCTGTTGGCGACACTGAGACTTCGAGCGGGAGGCGGTCGCGCGCCGATGACGGCGGGTGATGCGGCGCGGATCGCGGGGGCGATATCGCCCCTCGCTGGGGCGGGCGCGTCCGACGCGCGCCTCGGGGTGGATGCGCAGACGCCGTCCGACGCGGCGCTCGCCATGACGCAGCGCCCACCGACGTCGCCGCCGGCACCTACGACGCTGGCCGAGACGGGGTTGCAGCGCGCCTTCCTCGAGGGGCTGCTCTGCAAGGCGATGTACCGTCTCTCGCTGGAGCGGACGAGCCACATCGGATACACGCTGCGCCTTTCGATGACGCTGCTGGGCGACCTGATCGACGTGGCGCGCTCTGCCGGCCTGCTCGAGGCGAAAGGCCAGGACGCAGCGACGGTGACGTCCGAGATGCGCTGGTCGTTGACCGCGCTGGGGCGCGAGCGTGCGCTGCAGGCGCTGTCGCAGTCCGATTACGTCGGTGCCGTCCCCGTGCCGCTTGAGCAATACGCGATCCAGGTCTCGCGCCAGTCGATCCATGGGGAGGCACTGCAGCGCCCGGCGCTGGAGCGCGCGCTGTCGGACCTGACACTGGCCGATGACGTGATGGCGCGGTTGGGCCCGGCGGCGAACTCAGGCAGCTCGATCCTGCTCTACGGCCCGCCGGGCAACGGCAAGTCCTCGATCGCTGCCGTCCTGGCCCAGGCCTTCGGCCACCATGTCTGGCTGCCCTATGCGATCGAGGTCGACGGCCAGATCATCGCCCTCTACGACCCGGCCGTGCACCAGGCACTGCCGAGCGGCGAGGTCGAGCGGCTGACCGGTGCCGGGTCGGGTTTGCGCCGATCGCGCAGCGTCGATCCCCGCTTCGTTGCGTGCCGACGGCCGAAGCTGATCGCCGGGGGCGAACTGACGCTGGACATGCTGGACCTCGCTTATTCGCCGGCCAGCCGCGTCTATGCGGCCCCGCTGCAGGCCAAGGCGGCCGGCGGCGTGCTGGTGATCGACGATTTCGGCCGCCAGCGTGAAGCGCCACAGGATATTATCAACCGGATGATCATCCCGCTCGAGAAACAGGTCGACTATCTCAGCCTGACAACGGGCCGAAAATTCGAAGTGGCCTTCGACGCGCTGATCGTATTCTCGACCAATATCCCGCCGAAGCAACTGGTGGATGAGGCTGCGCTGCGCCGATTGCGCTATAAGATCCTAGTCGACCGTCCGGACCGCGAAACCTATGTTCGAATTTTCCTCAAGACCGCTGAACGCTTCGGTTTGGAAGTTGGCGAGGATGTCCTGCCCCATCTCTTGCTCGAACTCTATCCAAAGACCGAAGGGGCTGAATTGCAGGCGTTCCACCCGCGATTTCTGATCGATCAGACCCGCTCGATCTGCGCCTACGAGCAAGTGGCCCCGCAACTGCGCCCCGACTTCTTGGACAAAGCCTGGCGCAACCTATTCACCAGCGAATGAAAACAGGTCTGATCCGCCCACTCCCTCAAAAAGGCAAGAAGCGCCCAAGCCAAGACTGCAAAGCCCGAGCGGCGCTGGAATGACGCCCAGCCGGAAGAGCCGGCCGCCACGAGCGGCTCCGGAGGAGACGCGCAACACAAGCTATGTGAGCCCGAAAGGGCGAACGCTGTTTTGAGTGCCAGCCTCAGGGGGCAGCCGATTGGGCCAGCCGGACCAGAGTGAGAAACTCGG
>JBCCSW010000462.1:0-2764 GCA_039199465.1 Pseudomonadota bacterium | reverse complement strand
TTGCCGCGGCTGGATCGCCGAGCACCACCGTCTGCTGCAGCGCGTTGGGCAGCGGTACGGCCACGGCGTCCTGCCCAGTGGTCTCCGCCACCTCGCTGCGATTGCCGATGGTCCACTGCATCTGTTCCAGCAGCCGGGCCCGCGCGCGCTCATCGTCGTCCTCGCGGGCGGCGCCCCGGCGCGCGGCGCCGCTTGTGCCCGTTTCCGTTGCCACCGCGCCCCGGTCGACCGATGCCACGACGATCGCCGGGTCGTCGGTCGGCTCGGTGGCATCAGTGGCCGTTGCTTCACGGGCACTCGCCGGCCCATCGGTACCCTGGTCTTCGTCGATCCGTCCGATACCGGCCAGAGCGAAGGCCGGCCCCCCGGGCGCCTCGCCGGAGAGCGTGCCCGTCGCCCCGGCCGTGTCCGCCCCCGGCGTGCCGGGCGCCTCGGCACCGGGCTCTGGCGTCAGCTGCGCCGTCTCGATGGCCGCGACCGTCACGTCCTCTCCGGCAGCCACGGCGGCGGTAGCGCTGTTCGCCAGCGTGATGATCGGCACATCGCGGACGGTCACCCGTGGGCCTTCGCCGGGCCAGGCGACGGCGACCACCACGATTTCGCTGCGGCCGAACGGCAGGCTGAGCGCGTCCGCGGCCTCGGCCGACAGCGCCGGTCGCTCGGCGGCACTCGGGACCAGGGCGCCATCCGCGGCGCGGCCGGTGCGCGGGCTGTACAGGCGCACCCGCGCATAGGTCGTCGCCGCCGGGTGCGAGATCCAGATGCCGGGTAGCGTTTCGTCGCCCCGCCAGACGATCGGCCCGCGGCCGGCGAAGAGGTCGGGCCGTAGTTCCAGCCGGTCGTTCACATCGCCCCGGAAGTCACGCTCGCGAAGGGCAGCCGGCACGATCGGCGGCGGTGCCTCGTCACCCGCTGCGGTTTGGGCGATCTCGGCGGCCTGCGGCACAGCGCCCAGGCCCTGCACCGTGCCGGGCCCGTCGGGCACGCCCAACACGCCACCGCACCCGACCAAAAACGATGATGCTGAGGCGATCAGAAACGAGAGCGCCCGGCGCGCCGCACGACGCGGCGCATGCTGCCCCGCCCGCCGTGTGCGCGCGGCCGCCCTGTCCCGGTCGTGCCGCTCGCCCGTCATGGTCTCTCCGTCCGCTCGCGGACCTGCCTCTCGACTAGTCTAGCGCGTCGTGGCCCGGCCGGCCAAGCGGCGTTCTGCACGGGCGGCGCAAGGTGATGCGGCGCTGCATAGCGACGGTGCGGCGTCGGCCGCTGGCCTGTTCCTGCCGGGCGCGGCAGACGTTGACAGCGCGCCCGCCCTCGTCGCAGACCGTGGCGCCTGGCAGGTGCTGGAATTGCGACCCTGAGGGCGCGCGCCGGGCGGGGCTGGCGGGGGTTGGCAGAGCGGTCGAATGCAGTGGTCTTGAAAACCACCGAACCTGCAAGGGTTCCGTGGGTTCGAATCCCACACCCCCGGCCCCGGCCCCGACCTGGTCCAGCCCCGACCCAGCGCTGATCCGGCCCGCACAACCGCTGCGACATCGCCCGCCGGTAAACCCACCATGCCGCGGCTTCCGGTGACCCGCCCGCTTACTGCAGGCCGGTGCTCTGCCCGACCACGCCGATCTCGCCCGCATTGGGGGCGACGACCATGCCGCCCGCGGCTGCTGCATCGGCGGCATCGTGGGTGACCAGCAGGCAGGGCAGGCCACGCGCCCGGACCCGCTCGAATACGAAGGCGCGGATCTGGTCGCGCAACGTTGCGTCGAGTTTCGAGAACGGCTCGTCCAGCAACACGGCCCGCGGTTCGGCCATCAGGGTGCGCATCAGCGCCACGCGTGCGCGTTGGCCGCCGGAGAGGGTTGCTGGATCGCGCTCGGCCATGCCGCTCAGACCGGCGTCCTCCAACGCCGCGTCGACCCGTGCGCGCCGCGCCGAACGGCCCTTGACCGCGGGCGTCAGGCCGAAGGCGAGGTTCTCGCCGACCGAGAGATGGGGGAAAAGCACGTCGTCCTGCAGCATCAGGCCGATCCGGCGGCGATGGGTCGGGTGCTGCGAGATATCCTCGCCATGAGCCACAGCCTGCCGGTCATCGTGAAGCCCGCGGCCAGGGTGCCGGTGATTGCGCCGAGCAGCGTCGACTTGCCCGAGCCCGAGGGACCCATCACGGTCAGCACCGCGCCGGGCGGCACGACGGCGTCCAGGTCGACCAGCACGCTCTTGCCAAGGCGTACCGCGACGCGCTGGAGCCGCAGGCCGGTTCGGCATGCTGCGTCTGCAGAGGCGCGCTCAGGCACGGGTGGTCATCCCGCGGCGCCGGCGCCAGAGGATGGCCGGCGCGAGCAGCGCTGCCAGGAAGGCGGGCAGCGGCGCCAGCGCCTGCAACAGCGCCCAGACGCCGATGACACGGCGATCCCCGCCGGCGGATAGCGCCACCGCCTCGGTCGTCAGCGTGGAGACGCGCCCGGCGCCCAGCAGCAGGGTCGGCAGATACTGCCCGATCGACACCGCCATGCCGACCGCGACCGCCGTCATCAGCGGCGCCAGCAGCATCGGCAGGCGCAGCCGCCACAGCACCCGGCCGGGGCAGGCACCGAGCAGCGCGCCCGATACCGCCTGCCGGGTGTCCCAGGCGCGCCAAGGGCCCGAGAGCGACAGGAAGACATAGGGCAGCACGAAGATCAGATGGCCGAGCACGACCACCGACAGCCCCGGCGCCAGCCCGACCCAGGCCGAGGCGATCTGCAGCCCGAACAAGAACCCGGTCTGC
>JBCCSW010000461.1:0-2765 GCA_039199465.1 Pseudomonadota bacterium | reverse complement strand
GCGGCCGGCCCCTGGGGCCCGGTCCGCGCCCCCTGATTTAAATGAGCTCGGATTGCCCCCATGACAGGCTTCTCCCGCACCGGCCCCGCCCCGCTGTCCCTTGGACGCCGCCTGCGATGGGTCGGTCTGGCGGTCGTGGCGGCCGTGGCCCTAGCGGCCTGTGAAGACCCCACCGAGCGCGCCGAACGGCATTACCAGTCGGCGGTGTCGCTGATCGCAGAGGGCAAGGTTGAGCTGGCCTTGGTCGAGCTGCGCCGGGTCTTTGACTATGACGGGCGGCACCGCGAGGCGCGGCTGCTCTATGCCAGCACCCAGATGGAGCGCGGCCAGACGCAGGAGGCCTATAGCCAATACCTGCGCCTGATCGAGCAATTTCCCAACACGCTCGTGGCCCGACTGGCCTTGGCCGAGACCGCCTTCGACACCGGCAACTGGGATGAGTTCAGCCGCCATGGCGGTGCTGTGATCACCCTCGCTACCGCGCCCACCCCCCAATCGACGACCGACCCGGCCGAGGGGTCCGCAGGGAGCGCCGCCCCAGACTTGAGCACAGCAGACTTGAGCACAGCAGACGGGGACACAGTAGGCGGGGACACAGCAAACGGGGGGGCCTCCGACGAGCTGGCAGCAGACGCGGGAGCCTCGGACGGGGGCGCAACAGACGCGGGAGAAGAGACCGACACCCCCGCGCCGGACCCCAGCGCCCCCCTCGTCCTCGATCCCGCGCTCGACCCCGACACCGCCGATGCAGTCGCCGCCATCGCCGCCGCCTTGGCCTATCGCTCCGCCGTCGACGCCAACGACGTCGCGGGGCAGGGGGCGGCCGCCGACGATGCGCGTCGTGTCCTCGACCGCGCGCCCGACAACACCGTCGCCCGCCGCGTCGTGATCGCCCATATGCTCACCGGCACCGCGCCGCTCGACGCCCTGCCAGAGATCGACCGCGTCCTTGCGCGCACCCCCGATGTGCTCGACCTGCACCTGGCGCGGCTGCGCCTGCTCTCCCAGGCCGACATGACCGACGCGGTCGGCGCGCAGTTGCAGCGCATGGCCGAGCTCTTCCCCGACGACGTGCGGGTGCGCGATGAGCTGCTGCGCTGGTACCGGGCGGAGGGCGATATCGACGGCGCCGAGGCCTATTTGCGTGAGATTGCGGCCAGCGCCACGGCGACCACCACCGAGGCCGAGATGCTGGTGCTGTTCCTGCATGAGACCCGCGGCACCGAGGCGGCCCTGCGCGAGCTCGAGACCCTGATCGAGGCGACCGAAACCCCTGACGAGGCTCAGAAATATCGTGGCATGGCCGCCGCGCTGCGGTTTGACAGCGGCGCGCGCGCCGCCGGCATTGCCGAGTTGCGCGCGCTCCTCGACGGCGCCACGCCCTCCGACCAGACCCGCGGCCTGCAGATCGACCTCGCCCGCATGCTGCTGGCCGAAGGCGACCGCACGGGCGCCGAGCCGCTGATCACCGCGGTGCTCACCGAGGACCGCACCAATGTCGAGGCGCTGAAGCTGCGCGCCGCCTGGGCGATCGCCGACGACCGCTCGGAAGAGGCCATCGCCGACCTGCGCACCGCGCTCGGCCAGACCCCGCGCGACCCGGAACTGCTGACGCTGATGGCCAGCGCCCATGCCCGCGAGGGCAGCCGCGACCTCGCCGGCGACAGGCTCGCCCTGGCGGTGGAGACCTCGGGCGTCTCGGTCTCGGAGGCGATGCGCTATGCGCAGTTCCTGCTCTCCGAGGGCCGCCTGGCCGCGGCGCGCAAGACGCTCTCCGACGCGCTCACCCGCGCGCCCGACAACCTCGCCATCATTGGCCTGTTGGGGGAGATTGCGCTCTCCACCGAGACCTTGGCCGAGGTGCGGGCGCTCGTCGCCCGGCTGACCCAGATCGCCACGCCCGAGGCGCTCGACCTCGCCACCTCGCTCAACACCGCGGCCATGATCCGCGAAAACCGGATCCGCGAAGCGGTGACGCTGCTCGAAGCCCAGGTCGCCAGCGGCGGCTCTGCGGCGCAGCGGGAGATCGTGCTCTTGATCCTGCTCCTCGCCCGCGACGGCGATTTGGAGGCCGCCCGCGCCACCCTCGCCGCGGCGCTGGAGAGCACGCCCAACGACATGTCGCTGCGTATGCTCGACGCGGTCCTGCACATCGCCGAGGAGGATATCGACGCCGCCGAGCGCAAACTGCGCGAGATCGTCGCCAGTCGGCCTGGAGCCGAGGCCCCGGTGCGAGAACTCTATCGCCTGCTCATGCGCCAGGGCCGCAGCACCGATGCGGTCGCCCTGGTCCAGGCCGAACTGGTGCGCGCGCCCAACTCGCGCTTCCTGCGCCTCGTCCACGGCGCGCAGATGAGCGAAGCCGGAGATATCGACGGCGCCATCCAAGTGTTCGACGCGCTCTATGAGGAAGACACCAACGACGCGATCATCGCCAACAACCTCGCCAGCCTGCTCAGCGCCCATCGCGGCGCCGATCCCGACGCCTTGGAGCGCGCCTATGCCATTGCCCGCCGGCTGCGCGGCTTAGAGGTGCCGGCCTTCCAAGACACCTATGGCTGGATCGCCTTCCAGCGCGGCGATCTGCAGGAAGCCGTGCGCCATCTCGAGCCCGCCGCCGCCGGCCTGCCCGAGGACCCGCTGGTGCAGTTCCACCTGGCGCGCACCTATCTGGCGCTCGACCGCGGCGCCGAAGCCCGCGCGCAGTTGGAAAAGACGTTGAAGCTCGCCGGCGACAACCCCCTGCCGCAATTCGATCTCGCGCG
>JBCCSW010000460.1:0-2768 GCA_039199465.1 Pseudomonadota bacterium | reverse complement strand
GGCCTGCGCGCCTATATCGCCATCCTCCTCGCCGCGGCGATCGCACCGATCGGCATCGTCGGCATCGTGCAGACGGCCTTTCTGCAGCAGGAGAACGACGCGCTCCGCAACGAGGCCTATGTCAACGCGACGATCGCGGCGACTGCGCGCGAGACCCGCACCATCGCCGAGAACTTCGGCCTGCTCGCCTCGATCAGCGCAATCCTCCCGCTGACCAGCGATCAGCGCACCTGCAACCGGCTGCTGCGCACTCTGACCCAAGCCCGGCGTGGCATCACCGCTGCCATGGCCGCTGATGCCGACGGGCGCATCATCTGCCGCTCGTTGCCGGATCTTGGCCCCGCGGCCGCCGGTGGCCCCGCCATGGCGGTACACATGGCCGAGGAGCCGCGGCCGCTCGCCACGCTGACGCGCGTGCGCATGAGCGAGGGTGACGACGACCCGACCGCCGCGGACACCGTGCTGGTGATGGCGCATCCGATCATGGATGAGGGGCGCTATATCGGCTTTGTCACCCTGGCCGCCCCGCGCCGCTTGTCCGATGGCTTGGACGACGCAACGCTCGACGGCGATGCCGACACGGTGCCGCTGGCCCAGGCGCTGTTCGACCGCTACGGCGCGATCTTTACCGAGACGACGAGCCGGCAGACCGACAGCGCCTGGGCCTCGGAAGCGGCGTCGGACGTGGCGGACACCACCGCCCGTGCCCCCTGGCTGCCTGCGCCCGAGCTTCTCGCCGGCTGGGCCAAGGAGACGCCGGGACAGGCGCGCCGTCATGTCCCCGCGGACGGCGTCGCGCGGGCCTATGTCGTACTGCCGATCATCGAGGGGGCGCTGAACACGCTGGTCGCCTGGCCGGTCGAGGCGGCGGAGCGCGCCGCGGCCTCGCGCTTCGCGATCTCGGCGCTGTTCCCGGTTGCGATGTGGATCATAGCCGTGGCCATCGCCTTTTTTGCCGTGAACGCACTGGTCCTGCGCAACGTGCTGTCGATCGCCCGCGTGATGCACGCCTTCTCGATCGGCCGTCGCACCGTCCGGGTGGCCGCCAACGCCCGCGCGCCCAGCGAGCTCGCGGCGCTTGGCGATACGTTCAACCGCCTCGCCGACCGGCTGGTGGCGGACGAGAAGGTGATGGCCGAGACGATCGAGGAGAAGAACACGCTCCTGAAGGAAGTCTACCATCGCGTGAAGAACAATCTGCAGCTTATTGTATCCATTGCTAATCTACAGATCCGCGAGGCAAGCGACGAGAGCGAACGGGCGACGCTGCGCCGGCTCCAAAGCCGAGTGCAGGGTCTCGCGCTGGTGCATCAGCGGCTCTACGAGGCGCGCAGCCTGGCCGCCGTCAGGCTGGATCTGCTGCTCGACGACCTGCTGCGCCGGATCCGCGAAGTGCAGGAGCATGGCGGCAACGTCGATCTCTCGATCGAAACCGAGCCGCTGACATTCGATCCCGACCGCGCCGTGCCGTTGGCGCTGTTCGCCTCGGAGGCGATCGAGAACGCCTTCAAGCACGGCATCGGACCGGGCGGCGGCGGCCGCATCGGCGTCACGCTGAGGCGTGAGGGTGACGATCAGGTACGCCTCGAGATCGACAACAGCCTGCAGCCGGACGAGGTACCGGCGGAGCGCGGGGACAGCGGCCTCGACACCCGCCGCAGCAGGCTCGGCACGCGCCTGCTGGAGGCCTTTGCACGTCAGCTGGGTGGCGAGATGACCCGAACGCTGGAGGAAGACGCCTTCCGGGTCGTCCTGAACGTACCGTTGCCGGAGACGGATAGAGAAACGGCGACGGCGTAGCGGCGCGTCCAGGCTACTCCGGGCTACACCGCGCTCGGCTCCTTCTCTCCGACAAACACCACCGCCTCCCAGGCGGGGCGCGAAGCGCAGGCGCTGTACCAGTCGCGCGTCGCCGGCGGCAGCGCCGCATCGCCCACCAGCCAAACCAGTCGGGAGACGGCGACGGCAGCCGGGATGTCCGCGAAACCAAAACCCTCGCCCGAGAGCCAACCGCTTTCCGTCAGCAGGCGCTCCAGCACCGTCAGCGGTGTCGCCAGCGCCTGTACAAGCGGGCCGAGCGCAGGATCGGAGCGGGCGATACCGTCGCGGGCCACCGCGACGAAGGGCGGTCTGATGCCGGCCCAAAGCGTGGCCTGCGACCAATCCATCGCAGCCTCGGCCCGCGCCTGCGCTGCAGGCAGTCGGGGCCAGAACGGCGTTGGTGCGGCATCGCGCGCCAGGTAGCGGATGATCGCGTTCGACTCCGCCAGCCTGAAGCCCTCATCCTCCAGCACCGGGATCTGCTGATACGGGCTGAGCGCCAGGAAGGCGGGCGTGTCGAGAGGGCCGAAGCTGCCGCCGATCTCGACGAGGCGGTGCTCGACCTCCAGCTCGCCAAGTGCCCAGCGCACCTTTTGGACGTTCGACGAGTTCGCGCGCCCGTGAACGGTGATCATGATCGCCCCGTCGGATGATTTGGGTAGGTCGCCGTGCCGGCGGCCGATGGGAAACCTGGTTCCGAACCGCCGCGCGTGACAGCATTTCGGAAACCACATCGATTTATCAAAGGCCGGCAGCGCTCGCCACCGGGAAGTTCGGTCGAGCATGCCGCAGGCTTGGCGTCGCCCGTCCGTCACCCGTCGGCTCGTGCGGCGATCTCGGGAATGGCGTGCCGCAGCGGGCCGGCAGTCGCGGGCGGAGCCGCAGGCATCAGGCGCCTAGGCGACAGGGCAGAAGGGGCGGGTATGCTTCGCGGCCTCAACATCGTC
>JBCCSW010000459.1:0-2768 GCA_039199465.1 Pseudomonadota bacterium | reverse complement strand
TCGAAATGGACGATCCCGATGGTCTTGGAGGTGCATTCGGCCAGGCCCCGCACGCAGGGGAAGCCGATGGAATGGTCGCCCCCGATCATGATCGGCAGGCTGCCCGACGAGAATACGTGGGAGACGGCGCGGCTGATCTGATCGAAGCTCTTCTCGATGTTGGCCGGGATCGTGAAGACGTCGCCCGCATCGCAGAGCGTCATCTGCTCGCGCAGGTCCACGCCGATCTCGTAGTTGTAGGGGGTGTAGAGCGCCGAGATCTTGCGCACCCCTTGCGGGCCGAAGCGGGTGCCGGGCCGGTAGGTCGTGCCGCCGTCGAATGGGATGCCGAGCACGGTGGCGTCGTAATGCGCGACCTCGGCGACGTCTTCGGCGTAGGGTGCCTTCAGAAAGGTGTTGATGCCCGCGTAATGCGGCAGCTCACCCCGCGCGAAGGTGGGGATCGCCTTGTCTTCAAGGCTGTCGGCACCGGTCAGGCCCATCTTCAGCGCCCAGGCGCGCTCCTCGTCCCAGCGCTTGGAGCCGATGCTCTCCTCGGCCCGCGCAGCCTTCCAGCCCTGCAGCTTTGTCAGGTCGGGATGGTGGTAGCGGCGATCGCGGCGCGTTGGCCTGGCGTCATGCCAACGCGTGCGGCGCAAGCAAGGGTCGTAGGGCAGCATCGGGTGGCTCCGTCACGGGGGCATTCGGGGCCAGCCTATGCCCAGTGGTCGCCCGTGAACAGCGCCGGCGGCGGGACCGACCCTATACCTCAGCGGCGACGGGACGGCGTTGTCCGAATGCGACGATCCCTGTGCCGTGCGACACGGCCGAACCGGGCCTCCGCCGCCATTCTCCTGTCAGCCAGACGAATTGAGGAGAATGGCGATGACCGAGGCCCTCACGCTGAACGACCAAGAGATCCGTGGCAGCAAGAGCGCCAACGCGGCCGGCGCCGATCCGATGGACCTGAAGCGCGGGACGATCGAGCCGTCCGAGGAGGGCGCGGCCTTCGATGACAGCGAGAGCCTCATCTTCGTCGAGGAGAGCGGCGACGGCGTTGCAACGGCACCGGATGCGCTGAGTATGGAGGGGGATTGGTCGGAGGCGCATTACGCGGTGGGTTTGTTCAAGCCGATCGGAAAGTTCGTGGGCCGTACCAACGTGTCGGACGATCCGATCGACTACATGACCTATCCGGCTGGCGGCTCGCCCGATGAGATCGCGGTCCTCTGGGCGCTGTGGGCTCTTGAATAGAGTGTTGTGTCGCCACGGCTTTCTGGCGCGCGGTCCGACTGCCGGGCATCGAGGTCATAGGTAATGGTCGCGCCATAGGCGCTTGGCGCGTCGGGATCGTGGCGCACCTTGTCGAAGACGAGCACGCGGTCGCCGAGTTTGAAACCCTCGGACAGGTCGTGCGTGACCATGAAGATCGTCATGCCGTGCTCGGCCTTCTGATCCAGCAGGAAGTCGTGCATCTGCGCCTTGGTGCCGGGGTCGAGCGCGCCGAACGGTTCGTCCAGCATCAGCACGCGGGGGCGCGCCAGCAGGGCCTGGGCAATGGCGAGGCGCTGCTGCTGGCCGCCGGACAGCGAGGATGGCCAGCCGCCCGCGACATGGCCCAGGCCGATGCGGGTCAGGATCTCATCGGCGCGGTCGCGGGCGGCACGTTTCTCACGGCCGTAGAAGGCGCCGAAGCGGGTGGTGGCGAAAGCCTCGGCCGCGACCAGGTTGTCGCGCACGCTGAGATGCGGGAACACCGAGTAGCGCTGGTAGACCACGCCGCGTTCGCGCCCGGGCTCCATGGCGGGTGGCTGGCCCGCGATGCGGATGTTGCCCCTGCTCGGCACCTCCTGCGCCAGCATGAGGCGCAGGAAGGTGGACTTCCCGCAGCCGCTTTCGCCGACCAGCGACAGGAAGGTGCCTTCCTCGGCCTCGATATTGATCCGCTCCAGCACCGGCTGATGGCCATAGCGGTGGAACACGTTGTCGACCAGGACATAGCTCACGCGACCCTCTCGGCGCGGTACCAGGGGAATAGACGACGCCCGGCGAGGGCGAGCGCGCGGTCGAGCAGGAAGGCGAGCAGCGTGATCCAGGCGACGTAGACCAGGATGATGTCCATCGCCAGGTAGCGGCGGACCAGGAAGATGCGATAGCCGAGCCCCTCCTGCGAGGCGATCGCCTCGGCGGCGATCAGAAACAGCCAGGCGGGGCCAAGCGACAGGCGCATCGCCTGCACCAGCCGCGGCATGACCTGCGGCAGCGCCACACGCAGCGCCAGGACGAGGGACGAGGCGCCGAGGGTCTGCGCCTTGACCGTCTGTTCGATCGGGATCTCGGCCGTGCGGGTGGCCATGTCGCGTACCAGGAAGGGCGCGATGCCGATCACGATCAGGGCGACCTTCGAGGTCTCGCCCAGGCCGAAGGTGATGAACAGGATCGGCAGGATCGCGAGCGGCGGGATCAGCGACACGGCCGCGACGAAGCCGCCGAGGCCCGCATTGGCGACCGGCAGCAGGCCGATCAGCAGCCCGAGCGAAAGGCCGATCGCGGCTGCGATGGCGACGCCCGTGGCGAGACGCAGCAGGCTGGCGAGCGTGTCGTACCAGAACAGGATGCGGCCCGAGCGGCGGTCGCCCTCGCTAACCAGCCGGCCAGCCGTCGCAGCGATCTGCGCGGGCGCCGGCAGCAGCTTGTCGCTGGGGTTCTCGGCCCGGCGGATGTCGGAGGCGATGCTGTAGGCCGCGAGCAGCAGGATGAACGGGATGAGCGCCAGCACCACGGCGAAC
>JBCCSW010000458.1:0-2772 GCA_039199465.1 Pseudomonadota bacterium | reverse complement strand
CGACTTCGCCGACGACGATGCGCGCGATCTCGTCACTGCGC
Organism: Pseudomonadota bacterium; assembly: GCA_039199465.1. GTDB lineage: Bacteria > Pseudomonadota > Alphaproteobacteria > Rhodobacterales > Rhodobacteraceae > Thermohalobaculum. The sequence continues at coordinate 2,731 of JBCCSW010000458.1, read as the reverse complement.
TCGACGCCTCGCAGTCTGGGCTCTATGCCGAGGTCGTGCCGCAGGTCCTGCTCGATGCGGACGCCACGCGCAGCGGCGTCATGCGCGCGCTCGACAGCGTACGCGAGCAGATGGCGCAGGGCGACGGCGACGATCTCGCGGTCGTGCATTTCTCGGGCCATGGGGCGGTGATCGACGGCGCTTTCTACCTGCTCACCCACGATGTCGATGCCGCCGATCCCGTGGCGCTGCGCACCACCGCGCTCTCGGCTGACGATCTGCGCCGGGAGATCGCGAAGCTGACCGCGCACGGCCGGGTGATCGTGCTGCTCGACGCCTGCCGTTCCGGCGCGACGACGGCAGCGGGCGCGGCGCTGGCGGCCGATGCGGATCTGCTGCGCGATCAGTTGCGCGGCCCGAACGTGACGGTGCTGACCTCCTCGACGGCCGACGAAGACTCGCTTGAGCACCGCCAGTGGAAGAACGGCGCCTTTACGGAGGCGGTGCTGGACGCCTTGACGACGCGGGCCGATGCGGACCGCAACGGCGTGATCAGCATGGTGGAGATGACCCGCCATGTATCCGGCCGCGTGCCCCAGATCACCAATGGCGCGCAGAACCCCGGCGTCGATATGCGGTTTGAGAGCCATGTGTTTGTGGCGGGGTTGTGATGGGGTGCGGGATGAAGAGACGGGCGATGCATCGGTTGAGCGGCATGCTGATCGCGGCGGCGATGGGCTTGCCGGCCATGGCACAGGACCAGGTGCCCGACATGACCTGGCAGGACGCGGTGGCGGAGCTTGCCGCCGAGCGGACGCGGGCGGAGACCTGCGTCAGCGTCTTGAAGCGCCACGCGGCGGACGATGCGGCCGCGCTCAGCCGCGGCGAGCTCGCCTATTCCGAGGCCAAGGCCGATATCGATGCGGTCATAGGGTCACTCGTGGTCGTGCTGGCCGAAGACGAAGACCCGGCGACGTTCGAGACGATCGAGAGGGATCTGAGGCGCGGGGTCGCCGCGCGCAAGGCGTTCTGCGAGACGGCGATCGAACTTGTCCCTGAGACGAACGGGACGACGAGAGGCATCCTGACCGACCTCCTGGGCGAGGCGATCGGCGCGCTGATCGAGGCGGCCAAGGACATCTATCTCGACTACCGCGAAGAGGATCGGCTGAAGCGCAAGACGATCCAGACGCAATTGGAGGCAACGCGATGGCGTGGTTTCGCAGATATCGCATCCTGAGCCTGGCAGCCGCGCTGACGGCCCTGCTGCTTGGCGTACCCGGCGCGGCACAGGAGGCGGCACCCGGCCTCTACGACCGCCCGGTGCTGGTGCTCGATCCGGGTATGCACACGGCATCGCTCCGGCGCATGGACGTGGATGCGGCGGGCACGCTGGCGGTCACCGGGTCGCATGACGGGACGGTCCGGCTCTGGTCGGTGGCCGACGGGCGGCTACTGCGGACCATCCGTGTGCCGCAGGGGCCCGGCAATGTCGGAAAGATCTACGCCGTGGCGATCAGCCCGGACGGGGCGGTGATCGCGGCGGGTGGCTGGACCCGCTGGACTCCGCAAGATCCGCAGCAACAGATCTACCTCTTCGACGCGCGTACCGGCGCGATGACGGGCCGGATCGCGGGCTTGCCGAACGTCGTCAACCACCTCGCCTTTTCACCGGACGGCCGGCGTCTAGCGGCCTCGCTGGGGGCGGGCGGGCTGCGCATCTACGACCGGGAGCAGGGTTGGAAAGAGATCGCGCGGGACACCGACTATGCTGGCCTGAGCCTCGGCGCCGCCTTTGCGCTCGACGGGCGGCTGGCGACGACAAGCTATGACGGCAAACTCCGCCTCTACGGGGCGGACGGCAGCAAGGTCGCGGAACGCGAGACCGGCTTCGAGCGCCCCCTCGGCCTCTCCTTCAGCCCGGACCGCCGCCGCCTCGCGGTCGGGTTCATAGACAGCACCGCGGTGCACCTTTATGACGGCGCGACGCTCGAGCCCTTGCCGCCGCCCGACACCAGCGGGATCAACAACGGCAATCTCGCCAGCGTCGCCTGGTCAGCGGATGGATCGACCCTCTATGCCGGCGGGCGCTATCAGGAGGGTGGGATCGCCCTGGCGATGGCCTGGGGCGACGGCGGCGCGGGCGCGCGCCGGTCGCTGCCGGCGGGGCTAGACACCCTCATCAGCCTGCGGGGCCTGCCCGGGGGCGATTTGCTCGCTGCGGCGACGGACCCCTGGCTCGGCCGGCTCGCGCCCGACGGCACGCCGCGCTGGACCCGCGCGCCGGTGCAGATGGACGCGCGGGACCAAGATGATACCCTGTCGGTGTCCCAGAACGGCATGGTGGTCGACTTCGGCTATCGGGTCTGGGGCGCGGACCCCGCCCGCGTCGACCTCTCAACCCTTGCGCTCTCCGCTGAGCCGCCGGAGGACGATCGCACGGCACTGCCGTTGCATGATGGGCTCGCCATCACTGGCTGGAAGAACACCACCCGCCCGGCTCTCGACGGCACGCCCCTGCCGCTCAAGCGCTACGAGTTCTCCCGCAGCCTGGCGATCCACCCCGATGGCGACCGCTTCGTCCTCGGCACGGAATGGTCCCTGCGCGCCTTCGACGCCGAGGGCACGCAGCTTTGGCGCCGCGCCGTGCCGGGCGTGGTCTGGGCGGTCAATATCAGCGGCGACGGGCGGCTCGCCGTCGCCGCCTATGGCGACGGGACGATCCGCTGGCACCGGATGGAGGATGGCGCGG
>JBCCSW010000457.1:0-2776 GCA_039199465.1 Pseudomonadota bacterium | reverse complement strand
CGCCGGTGTCGCCCAGCATCGTCTCGGGCCGGGTCGTGGCGACGACGATGTAGTCGCGCGTCTCGAACCGCGTCGGCGTGCCGTCCTCGTCCCATTCGACCGGTGCCTGATAGGTCGCACCGTCGGCCAGCGGATAGCGGAAGCGCCACAGCTTGCCGCGGTCCTTGCCCGGCCGGAGCTCGACCGGCTCGACCTCCAGATCGCTGATCGCGGTCTCGAAATGCGGGTCCCAATTCACCAGCCGCTTGTCGCGGTAGATCAGCCCCTCCTCATAGAGCTTGACGAACATTTCGAGGACGGCGCGGGACATCTGGTCATCGTCGGTGCGCCCCAGCGTGAAGCGGTTGCGCGACCAGTCGCAGGACGCGCCAAGGCGCTGCAGCTGGCGGATGATCGTGCCGCCCGACTCGTCCTTCTGCTGCCAGACCCGCTCGACGAACTTCTCGCGGCCCATGTCGCGCCGGCCCACGCTGCCCTCCGCCGCCAGCGCCCGCTCGACGACCATCTGCGTGGCGATGCCAGCATGGTCCTGCCCCGGCTGCCACAGCACGTCGTGCCCGCGCATGCGATGCCAGCGGCAGAGGATGTCCTGCAGCGTGTTGTTGAGCGCGTGGCCCATATGCAGCGAGCCGGTGACGTTCGGCGGTGGGATCACGATGGTGAAGGTCTCGGCGGGGCTGCCGTCCGGCCCGCGCTTGGCATTGGCGCCCGCACGGAAACAGCCCTGCGCCTCCCAAGCGGCCGAGATCCGGGCCTCCGCCGTCGCCGCGTCGAAATGCTTGTCCATCGCAGGTTCCTCGTCGCCATGCCGCATCGCCCACGGGCGGGGGCGCGCGGTGCGAGCGGGGGTCTAACGCGGCCGGAGCCCGGGTGGAAGGGTCGGGAGAAGGTCGACCGTCGCAGGCCGGATCAGTCCTTGTCGCGCTCCGACAGCGCGCGCGAGACGGCGTCCTGCACGATCGAGGCGATGGAGTGTCCCACATCGCCCGAGACGATCTCGTCGCGCACGATCCGGCGGATCATCTGCTCCAGCGCATCGCCCTGCATACCGACGGCAGGTGGTTGGCTGGGCTGCGCGCCCGGCGGCGGTGCGAAGGCAGTGAAGGGTACGGCCGGCGCCACGGCTTCGGGGCGGTAGAGCGTGAAGATCGGCTCGTCATCCTCATCGCCATCCAGCCCACTCGGTGAGACCGGATCGTCTTCGAGCGGCGTCAAGGAAAGCGGCGGCAGGCCGTCATCATCGTCCTCATCACCCGCCGCGTTCGGCGGCTCGACCGCTGTGGACGCGGTTTCGGCAGGCTCCGGCACCGCCGCTGCTTCTGCCTCGCCGCCGGGGTCGGCCTTGGGCTGGGCATCTGGCGTGGCTTCCGGTGCCGGGGTGGTCCGAAGTTCAGGGGTAGCCTCTGCCTCTGCGGCAGGTGGCTCGGTCTGCTCGTGCACCGCTTCGGGATCGACCCGGGCTTCAGGCTGCGCCTCGGTAGCTGGCTCGGTGGCATCGCTGTCGGCATCAGCTGCCTCGGCGGACGCAGTACTGTCCGTATTGGAGGGGTCATCCCCGGTGACGACCGCGCCACTCTCCGCCGCCGGCGCCTCGGAAACAGTCTCCTCCGTCTCGGCGCCCTGCTCTGCCCCGATCTCGACCGCGCCGGTCTCTAGCGCACTCGTCGCTGTCTCGCCCGTCTCGACCTGAACCGTCTCGGCCTGACCCGTCTCGGCCTGAGCCGTCTCGAGCGCGCCGGTTTCGGCCAGCGGGGCCGCTGTATCTTTCGGCGTGTCGGCGGCCGGGGCGGGATCGACCACGTCGTTCTGAGCGTCAGTGGGTGCGGCCCCCGCGTCGACGCTCTCGACCGGTGCGGCCTCCACGTTCACCACCGCTGCCGCATCGATATCCGGGGCGGCAATGTCCGCCGGCTCCTCCGCCTCGACCGTGGGTTCGGCGGCGCCGACCTCGATCGCAGGCTCTACGGTCTCGGCCGGGTCCACCGGCTGAACCGCGACCAGCGGTGGTTCCTCGGGCGCGTCCGCCACGACCTCGACCGCCACGGGTGCATCGTCGACCGCAGCCGCCTCGGCATCCAACGGAAGGACGTCGTCCTCGTCGTCGGATGGAGCCTCGACCTCCAGCGCCAGCGGCGCTTCGTCGTCGGTCGGCTCGGCGTCCGGCGCCTCGGCCGCTGGGTCAGGCGCAGCGGCCTCGGGGCTCAGCGACAGCGGTGCCTCGTCGGCTGGGTCAGGCTCTGCGGTATCGGTGGCGGCAGTCTCCACCGGCGCTGGCGCAACCGGCGCTGGCGCAACCTCGACCGGCGCGTCGACCTCGCCCAGGAGCAGCGGGCCGTCACCGTCGTCACCGGACGGTTCCGCCGCGGCCTCCTCGTCAGAGACCGGTTTGGCGCCCGCTCGCGAGCCAAACAACGACCGGGTGCCTGGCGAAAAGGTTTCGGTGGAGATCGGCTCGCCGAGAGCGGCTGGCGCCCCATCGGACCCGGCTTGAGCGTCGGCGCCCTCAACGGCTTCAGGCTGGATGGTCACGCTCGACCGGCCAGCCTTCATGATCTTACGGATCGACTTCAGCGCCTCGCCCTGGGCGCTGTCGTCCTCGCTTTCCGTCATCGGCATCCCCCGGTCCGATGTCTCAGGCGCCTGTCCCCCCCACAGCGCGCCGTCTGGCGACCCCCTACCGTCGCCAGCGCCTGGTCCAGACCGGGTCTTAGCTCGAATCATACCCGAAAAATCGCTCACCCACCCCAACCCCGCCGGCGGAATATTACACTTAGTT
>JBCCSW010000456.1:0-2779 GCA_039199465.1 Pseudomonadota bacterium | reverse complement strand
TCTCGACCATCGTGGCGTCGAGCTCGCGGAAGGCGCGATAGCAGCCGGTGATGACGCGCACCGCCTCGGGCACGCGGGCGGGCTCGATGCCGAGCGCGAAGGCGAGTTCGCGGGCCTGGAAGTCGCGCAGGCCCGCGGCCGGGTCGACCGAGAGGCGGATGATGCTGTCGGGCTTTTCGGCGGAGAGCTCCTCGATCTCCATGCCGCCCTCGGTCGAGGCCACGACCATCACGCGTTCGGAGGCGCGGTCCAGCACGAGGCCGAGATAGAGCTCGCGCGCGATCTCGGTGCCCTGTTCGACATAGAGCCTGCCGACCAGGCGCCCGCGCGGGCCGGATTGGCGGGTGACGAGCGTGCGGCCGAGCATGCCGGCGGCAACCTCGGCGATCTCCTCCTCGCTGGCGCAGATTTTGACGCCGCCGGCCTCGCCCCGGCCGCCGGAATGGATCTGAGCCTTGACCGCCCAGCGGCTGCCGGGCAGTTCGCGGGCGCGGTAGCCCGCCTGTTCGGGGCTGTAGGCGATGCCGCCGCGCGGCACGGGCACGCCGAAGCGCGCCAGCAGTTCTTTCGCCTGATACTCGTGGATGTCCATCGCAGCCCTCCCCATCGGCGTTGGTTTTCGATGGGGCAGTGAGAGGGCGGCGCCGGCGGGAAGGAAAGAATCTTCGCGTTGTGTTGTGTAGATTTTTATTTACAAAAGTTACAGTTGAAAAGCGTGTTACGATGCAGCGCGACAATGGTTATTGCGATCATCCAGCGCGCGTCCACCGCTATTTTGTGATCTTCGGCGCGCATGCGGGCGGAGTGGTTGCTGGGGCTGCCGACCTTGTCGATGCCACAATCTGGGTGCAACCCTGACGCGTAGCAGGTCATGGCGATGCCTGCAGAAGGGGCGTGCCGGAGCCGCGATGAAACTGATCGTCCAGATCCCCTGCTACAACGAGGAAGCGACGCTGGCAGCGACGGTCGCCGACATTCCGCGCGCGATCGACGGGATCGAAGCGGTCGAGGTGCTGATCGTCGATGACGGCTCGACCGATCGCACGGTGGAGATCGCGCGGGCGGCGGGGGTCGACCACATCATCCGCAACACCGCCAATCGCGGGCTGGCGCCGAGTTTCGCGCGCGGGCTGCAGGCCTGCCTTGAGCGGGGTGCGGACATCATCGTCAACACCGACGGCGACAACCAGTATGACGGCGCCTGTATCCGCGACCTGGTGCGTCCGGTCGTCGAGGGCAGGGCCGATGTCGTGGTCGGCGACCGGCAGACGGCGCAGATCGCGCATTTCTCGCCGCTGAAGAAGTGGCTGCAGCGGACCGGCTCGGCACTCGTCCGCTCGTTGTCGGGGGTGGACGTGGCCGATGCGGTCTCGGGCTTTCGGGCCTATTCGCGCGACGCGGCGATCGCGACCAATGTGATGAGCCCGTTCAGCTATACGATCGAGACGCTGATCCAGGCCGGCGCCTCGGGCATGGTGGTGTTGTCGGTGCCGGTGCGCACGCGCCACCGAACGCGACCGTCGCGGCTGTTCAACTCAATCCCGCATTTCCTCAGCCGTCAGTTCGTGACGCTGATACGGGCCTATGTGATGTATCGCTCGCTGAGGTTCTTTTCGGCCATCGGTGCGGTGTTCGTGGTCATCGGCGCGCTGCCTGTGATCCGGTTTCTGATCCTGTTCGCCCTGGGCGCGGGCGACGGTAAACTACAGTCGCTCTTCCTCGGTGGCGTGCTGATCCTGGCCGGCGTGCTGTCCTTCGTGGCGGCGCTGCTGGCGGATGCGATCGCGATGAACCGGCGGCTGCTGGAGGCCAACCTGACGGCGGCGCGACGGCTTACGCTGGAAAGCCGAGCCGACGTCGCGGAGCGTGGCGCGACGTCTGAGGCCGAAGCATCGGGCAAGAGCGACGGCGCGACGGTCGCGACCGTGCGCCTTGCCGGGCGGGGCTGAGCGGCTGACGGCGCCACGCCGCCGCGTCGACACCAGAGCGGCGGCCTGTGGGCGAATGACGGGGCAGGGTTGACCCCGCCGCGGCCGAGCGCCTAAGCGGCGCCGGGTCGCCGCAACCGGGATGTGATGGCCACTCTGCCCCTGATCGACACGAACAGTGTGCTGATGCGCCTGTTGAGCGAGGCCGGCGCCCGGCATTGGAAGGGCTATGCGCTCGCGCTTGCGTTGATGGGGATTTCGGCCGCCATGACGGGCCTTGCCGCCTGGATCATGCGCGATGTAATCAACGAACTGTTCGTCGACCGCAACGAGCAGGCGATCCAGGCGATCGCACTGGCGGTGGCGGTGATCTTCGTCGCCAAGGGCGCCACCACCTATGGCGCGCAGCTCGTGTTGCGGCGGATCGGCAATGCAATCGTCGCCGACATCCAGCACCGGCTGTTCGACCGGATCCTGGCCGAGCGCATCGACTTCTTCGACAGCTTCAACATCGGCGACCTCGCGACGCGGCTGTCGCATAACGCGCAGGCCGCGCGCAACGCGATGTCCACCATGATCACCGGTCTCGGCCGGGACGGGCTGACGCTGGTCGCGCTGGTCATCGTGATGATCGCGCAGAACCCGCGCATGTCGCTGATCGCCATCACCATGGCGCCGCCGGCGATCTGGGGCGTCACGATCCTGATCCGCCGGGTGAAGAAGATCGCCCGGGCACAGTTCGTCTCGCTGACCAAGATCGTCTCGACGGTGCAGGAAACGGCGCTGGGCGTGCGCGTCGTCAAGGCCTTCGGGCTGGAGGACCGGATGCGCGCGCGCATGGACCGGGCGAT
>JBCCSW010000455.1:0-2790 GCA_039199465.1 Pseudomonadota bacterium | reverse complement strand
CCCACCGGAGCGATTCCCCCGCTCAGATCCCCGTCCGCGAGGCGGCCGGGGCCCGTCTGGAGGTGCACACCTAATGCACACTGATATGATGCGTCACCAGCAGATGGATCCGCTGCTCGATACGGCGGGCCAGACCGGTGCGGACATCGCGATGAAGCACGGTGACGGGCGGATCGATCTCGCAGCGGAATGCCTTGGTCTCGACGCGGCGCTCATCGCGACGCTCGATCCCGAGCGCCTCGGCGACCTTCGGCGAAATCGTGCCAGCGGGTCCAGCCGGTCTTGTCGATGTCGAGGACTGCGAGCGCGATGCGCACCCAGCCCCCGATCCGGCAATCAGTGGCCGAAGCGTTCTGCCAATGCCTTCAGGCCCGCGTCGAAGATGCCGCCGATCACGTCCTCGGCGCTGCTGTCGGTGGGCGTGAAGCTCGACGCCCAGACCACCGTGGCTGTGCCGTTGCCGGTCGGCGTGATGCAGAGCATGGCGCGGTAGTCGGCAACCGGCAGCGGGCTCTCCAGGATCTCGTAGGCATAGGACATCGGCCCCGCGCCCCAGTGTTTCTCGAGGATCTCGCCGCCGCCTTCCAGGCCGAGGCGCCTGTGCTCGACCCCGCCGATCTCCTCCTGTCCCGAGGTTGCGACCGCGGGATGCCAATCAGGCAGTGCCTGGAAGCCGCCGATGGCGGCCCAGACATCCGCCGCCTGAGTCTGCAAGGTGATAGCACGCGATACCAGCGCCATGGTCTTCCTCCCAACTAGGCCGCCGCAACAGCAGAGGCGGCACGCATCGTATAGACAGACCCAGCCCCGCCCCTGTTCCGAGGCTTCGTTCTGTGTCGACAGCGGGGTCCGCCGCAGTCGCCGCCGTTCGGCGGCAGGTGCTCAGTTGCCGGCGCGCCCGTCTTCCAGGCCGGCCCTGTAGGCGGCATCCTTGTCCTTTTCGACCCGATCGACGATCAGGCCGGTCGCGAGGCCGGCACCGGCGCCGATCGCGGCACCGAGACCCGCGCTGCCGGAAATCGCGCCGATCAGCGCACCGCCCGCGGCCCCTGCGGCCGAGCCGGTCAGCGCCCGTTGCTGCGTGTCGCTCAGTCCCGCGCAGCCGGCCAGCGCCAGGCACAGGACCGGTGCGAGCAGAAAGCGTCTCATGGCATCACTCCTTGCCGGACTGGATGTCAGGAACAGGGGAAGGCGGCGCTCGCATAGGCCATCAGGCCCTCCAGCGCCTCGCTCTCGGCGAATTGCGGGTTCTCCTCCATCCAGGCGGCGAACTCCATCATGACCGCATCGCGGGTCGGCGTCGGTTGGCGGCGTTCTTCGCAATAGACGTCATCCTCCATCGCCACGCCAAGCGCCTCGTGGAAGTGATGCGCACCCAGGATGTAGCCCTGGCACATATGGATCGCGGCCGAGTAGTTCGGCGAGCTGGGATCCGAGCCGCAGAGCGCGGCCAGATCGCCCGCTGTGTCGATCATGAAATGCACGTCGTCGGCCGCCTGCGAGGCCGTTAGCGCGCCCCAAGACAGCGGCAGGGCAAGTGCCGCGACCGTCGCGAACCGCCCGAGCGATGCCCCGCGACACCCGACCCCGCTGCGGCGTGGGGACCCAGATCCAAACATCGACATCTATGCCCTCCTTCAAAAGGCCGGTTCCCGGCTGAAGCTGTCAGTACGTCACGACGGCTCGGATTGATTTGCCCTCGTGCATGAGGTCGAAGCCGTTGTTGATGTCGCCGAGGCCCATGGTGTGGGTGATCATCGGGTCGATCTCGATCTTGCCTTCCATGTACCAGTCGACGATGCGGGGCACATCGGTGCGCCCGCGCGCGCCGCCGAAGGCCGTGCCGCGCCAGGACCGCCCGGTGACGAGCTGGAAGGGCCGCGTCTCGATCACCGCGCCGGCCGGTGCGACGCCGATGATGATGCTCTCGCCCCAGCCCTTATGCGCGCTCTCCAGCGCCGCGCGCATCACTTGCACGTTGCCGGTCGCATCGAAGGTGTAGTCGCCGCCGCCATTGGTCAGGTCGACGAGGTAGGGGACCAGATCGCCCTCCACCTCGGCCGGGTTCACGAAGTCGGTCATGCCGAAGCGTTCGGCCATCGCCTTCTTGCCTGGGTTGAGGTCGACGCCCACGATCTGGCGCGCGCCCACCATGCGCAGGCCCTGGATCACGTTCAGCCCGATGCCGCCGAGGCCGAAGACGATCGCGCGGCATCCGGGCTCGGCCTTGGCGGTGTTGATCACCGCGCCGATGCCGGTGGTCACGCCGCAGCCGATATAGCAGATCTTGTCGAAGGGCGCGTCCTCGCGGACTTTCGCCACCGCGATCTCGGGCAGCACCGTGTGGTTCGAGAAGGTCGAGCAGCCCATGTAATGCTTGATCGGCTCGCCATCGAGCGTGGTGAACCGCGAGGTGCCGTCCGGCATCAGACCCTGGCCCTGGGTCGAGCGGATCGCCTGGCAGAGGTTGGTCTTCGGGTGCAGGCAGTATTCGCACTCGCGGCACTCGGGCGTGTAGAGCGGGATCACGTGGTCGCCGGGCGCCACGCTGGTCACATCGGGGCCGACCTCGACGACGACGCCCGCCCCCTCATGGCCCAGGATCGACGGGAAGATGCCCTCGGGATCGCCTCCCGACCGGGTGAACTCGTCGGTGTGGCAGATGCCGGTCGCCTTCAACTCGACCAGAACCTCGCCCGCCCGGGGGCCCTCCAGATCGACGTCGACCACCTCCAGCGGTTTGCCCGCTTCGAAGGCCACCGCGGCCTTGGTGCGCATGACTGTTGTCCT
>JBCCSW010000454.1:0-2797 GCA_039199465.1 Pseudomonadota bacterium | reverse complement strand
TAGATGCGGTAGCCGGTGTTCGTGCGATCCGCCCGCGTCAGCATCATCGAGGGGTCGCTGCCCGCGCCGGGCGCTGGCTCCGTCATGGCGAAGGCCGATCGCTCTCGCCCCTCCGCCACGGGCGTCAGCCACCAGGCCTGCTGCTCGGGCGTGCCGATCTGTGCCAACAGCCGCATGTTACCGTCATCGGGCGCCGCGGCCCCGAAGCAGACCGGCCCGAAGACCGAGCGGTTCATCTCCTCATAGGCCGCCGCGAGCGCCGTGAACGACAGGCCGAGCCCGCCGTGGTCGACCGGCACGTTCGGCGCCCAGAGACCGGCCGCCTTCACCTTCTCGCGCAGTCCCGTCAGCGCCGGTCTGTTTCAACGCCGCGGCGCCGGATGACGGCAATATGCGCGTGATGGCTCAGGTCGCGACGCCCCAGCAGAAAGCCTGGTGGCTGGCGCCCATCGTCGCCGGAGAAGAACGCTCGGCCTTCGCGATGACCGAGCCGGCACCCGGCGCGGGTTCGGACCCCTCGATGATGCGTACGCGTGCCGAGCGCACGAACCGCGGTTGGCGGATCACCGGGCGCAAGTGGTACATCACCGGTGCGGGCGTCGCGCAGAAGTTCATCGTGATGGCCCGTACCTCGGAGGATGAGCGGAAGGGCCTGACCGCCTTCTTGTTCGATGCCGCCCAACCCGGCTGGCGCATCGAGCGGCGCATCGGGATCATGGGGCCCGAGGAACACGGCGGCCATTGCGAACTGGTCTTCGAGGGCCTGGAGGTGCCGGACGAGGCTGTCCTGGTCGGCGTCGGCGAGGGGTTGAAGGTCACGCAGATCCGCCTTGGCCCCGCGCGGCTGACCCATTGCATGCGCTGGCTCGGGCTCGCCAAGCGCTGCATGGAGATCGCCAGCGCCTACGCGGCCGAGCGTGAGGGTTTCGGCATCCGCCTGGCCGAGCGCGAGACGGTGCAGGTGAAGCTTGGCAACCTGGCGCATCAGATCGAGATCGGGAGGCTGCTGGTCATGAAGGCGGCCTGGCTGCTGGACCAGGGCGACAGGGCGAAGACCGCGATCAGCATGGCCAAGATCCACGTCGCCGACACCCTGCACCGCGCGGCTGACGATGCGATCCAGATCTGCGGTGCGCGCGGCTACTCGACCGACACGGTGCTGGAGTGGATCTATCGCTATGCCCGGCAGGCGCGCCTGGTCGACGGCGCCGACGAGGTGCACAAGATGGTCATCGCCCAGGCCTATGGGCGCGAGGGGTCCGCGCTCTGGCATTGGGGCTGCTGACGCGACGCGCGTGCCGGTCAGCCGGCGGCGAGTGCCTGCCCGGCTAGCGCGGTTTGGTCCAGGATGGCCTGGGCAACCTGCGCCGTGTGGCTGTGATGCGGCATGTGGCCGGCGCCCGCGATCCGGATCAGCTGCGCCTGTGGGATCTGCGCGGCGAGACCCTCGGCATGGATCGACATCGGTACGACGTGGTCGGCATCGCCGTGGATCAGGGTGACCGGGCAGGCGATGGCGCCATAGTGCGGCATCATCGAGATGACCTCCGCATGCACGCCCACGATTTGTCGCGCATTCAGCCGGAAGGTCGTTGGGCGGAGGGCGAGGTCGACGCCACCCTCGGCCATGTAGCCTTCGGGCACCTCGGCCGGTGCGAAGATGGCCTTCACCTGCGCCTCCACATAGCGCCGTGGGGCCAGGGCGGCTGCCTGAGCCGTGATCGCCCCAAGCACCGGCGCTGCGGTCAGGTGATAGAGCCGGCTGATCGCGCCGCCCCAGTCCATCGCCACGCCGCCGATCAGGGTCAGCGAGGCGACCTCGCGCGGCTCTGCCAGCGCCCAGGCCAGCGCGACCGCGCCGCCATAGGAATGAGCGACCAGATGCACGGTGCGATGGCCGAGGGCCTCTAGTCCCGCGCGCAGCGCCGTCACCTGGGCCCTGAGGCTGACCGCCCCCGGAACCCGGTCTGAGTGGCCGAAGCCTGGCCGGTCAACCGCGATCACATGGCGGTGCGGCGCCAGTGCCGGCATCAGCGAAAAAGCGGCATCGCGCAGGTTTCCGCTGGCCCCGTGCAGGACGACGACAGGTGGGTCGCCATCCTCGACGCCCATGCTCAGGTAATGCATCCGCCCGCCCGGCGGCCCGGCAAGACTGCCGATAGGCGGGCTTTCCCTGCGCCGATCGGGCAGGGCGGCGCCCGAAAACGTGCTTTGCGGCATCATCCTCCCCATATGATGGTGGGTCGAGGGTAGGTTTCACCGTGGGCGCCGCAAGCGTGGCGCGGCTGACGGCCCCGGCATCGGCCTGTCTCGTCATTTTGCTGGCCAAGCGCGGTAGGAATGAGGATAATAGGTCAGCATTGCTGATAGGAGGAGCGCATGGACCTCAGGGAGGTGAAGCTCAGCGACCGCTTCGATCTCGAGCGCTCGCCCATCCTCCTCTCCGGTACCCAGGCCCTGGTGCGCGCCACGCTGATGCAGCGGGCGCGCGATGCGGCGGCCGGCCATGACACGGCGGGCTATGTCAGCGGGTATCGCGGCTCGCCGCTCGGCGCCGTGGACAGCACCTTCCAGCGGGCCGAGGCCGCGCTGACGCCCGCAGGCGTCACCTTCCATCCCGCGCTGAACGAAGATCTCGCCGCCACGGCGATTTGGGGCGCGCAGCAGGCCCATCTGCGTGGCGAGGGCCGGCACGAGGGCGTCTTTGCCATGTGGTATGGCAAGGGCCCCGGCGTCGACCGCTCGGGCGATGCGTTCCGCCACGCCAATCTCGCCGGCACCGCACCGCTTGGCGGCG
>JBCCSW010000453.1:0-2830 GCA_039199465.1 Pseudomonadota bacterium | reverse complement strand
CGGATCGGGTCCACGTCTTCGAGGCGATGAAGATCCGGATCCTGAATGGCGGACACCAGGTGATCGCACCGGCCGGCGACCTGTTGGGCCACGCCACCATCGCCGAGGCAATGGCCGATCCGATGATCCGCGCCCTGCTGCGCAAGGTCGTCGGCGAGGAGATCGCGCCCCACGTCGCGCCCACGCCCGAGCGGACAGCGCATGACTATCTGGACCTGGTCGAGGCGCGCTTCGCCAATCCCAGGATCGCCGACACAACGCGGCGCGTCGCCTTCGACGGATCGAGCCGCCAGCCGGGCTTCATCGTGCCCTCCGTGATCGACGGTCTGGACACGGGCACGTCGGTCCGCGGTCTGGCATTGGTCTCGGCGATATGGTCCCGCTATTGCGAGGGCGTGCGCGAGGATCGGTCGCTGATCGAGCCCAACGACCCGCATTGGTCGGCGCTCGGCGTTGCCGCGCGCGCAGCCCGCGACGATCCTGCGGCGTGGCTCGCCATGCGCCAGTACTACGGCGATCTGGGCCAGGCGCCGGTCTTCGCGCAGTGCTTCGCCCAGTGGCGCCGCTTCATCGATTTCCACGGAGTTGCCGCCGCCATCCGCGCCTATGTCGGCAGTTAGCGCCGGCGGTCGGCCGTCTCCGGAAGCAGTTACGTTAGCCCTGGATGTGCATGCGCCGCCGATCTCGGATCATGGCGCGCCCTACCGCGACAGCAGGATGCTCGCCGCGGTCGAACACTGCCGGCGAATGCCGGTGAGCGCGCGATGGATAGAGGGCGAGGGTTAGGCGGGGCTGCGCTCCAACACCCCTACCGCGGCCCGGCGGCCCAGACAGCAGTCCAGATGCCAAGCGATCGACACCCCGACCAGTCCGCCGCCGGGCACCACGGCGCCGAACAGCGGCGCCACCGCCTCAGACCTCATCACCGGGTGCACCGTCCTCGGCCAGCCGCCGGGCGAGCGCTGCGGCACGCATCCCGCTCAACGTCTCGCGGGGGGTCAGCGCCTCGGTCGGCTGGATCAGCTCGATCAGCGCGCCGGTGGGCGAGGCCAGCGCCCGGTCAAGCGCCGGGGCGAAGGCGGCGGTCTGCGACACCTGTTCGCCCAGCATGCCGTAGGCGCCGGCAATGGCGACATAGTCCGGGTTGTCGATCCGCGTGGCGCTGACCCGCTCGGGGTAGTGCCGCTCCTGATGCATCCGGATCGTGCCGTAGCTGCCGTTGTTGACCACCAGCACGACCGGGCGCGCATCCATCTGCATAGCGGTGCCGAGCTCGGCCATCGTCATCTGGATGTCCCCGTCGCCCGCGAAGCAGAGTACCACGCGATCCGGGAAGGTCAGCTTGGCCGCGATCGCAGCCGGCAGGCCATAGCCCATGGCGCCTGACTGCGGGGCCAGCAGGCGATGGCCCGGACCGTAGCGGAACAGCCGCGAGGGCCATATCGCGAAGTTGCCGGCACCGTTGGTCAGGATCGCATCGTCGGGCAGCCGGTCGCGCAGGACGGCCATCACGACGCCCATGTCGAGCCCCGCGGGCTGGGCCGGAAGATCGAACACTGCCTCATAGGCCTGCCGCGCCTCGGCTGCCCATGCCAGCCGGCTCTCCGGCGCCTCGCCCAGCGTGGCGGCGGCGGCCGGCAGCGCATCGGCCAGCGCGGCGGCGAATAGCGCCGGGCCGGCCTGCACCCCCATCGCGGGCTGGTAGATCTTGCCGATCTCGCGCGCCGAGGGGTGGACATGGATCAGTCGCTGACGCGGCTCGGGCACCCGCAGCAGGGTGTAGCCGTCGGTCGTGTTCTCGCCGAAGCGCAGGTTCAGCGCGAGGATCGCATCCGCCTCGCCGATCAGCCGCTTCATCGCGGGCGTCATGCCGACCCCGGCATCGCCCGCATAGATCGGGCTGTGATTGTCGACCAGATCCTGGCAGCGGAAGGTCACGGCGATGGGCAGCGACGCGGCGTCGGCCGCCTCGGTCAGCGCGGCGAGTGCAGCACGGCCCGAGGGATCGCCATCCCAGCCGCCGCCGCCCAGCATGATCAGTGGTCGGCGGGCCTGCAGCAGCACCCGCGCGGCCGTCGCTACGACCGCCGGATCGACCGCCGGCTGCGACGGCACAACCGCCTGCGAGAGGGACGGGGCGTCGGTCTCCTCGACCAGCATGTCCTCGGGCAGCGCCACGACGACCGGACCCGGCCGCCCGCCGAGCGCGGTGGCGAAGGCGCGGGCCACGATCTCGGTCACCCGGCCCGGGTCGTCGATCTCGACCGCCCATTTGGCGACGCTGCCGAACATCGCGGGGTAGTCGATCTCCTGAAACGCCTCGCGCCCGCGCATCCCGCGCGCCACCTGGCCGACGAACAGGACCATGGGCGTCGCGTTCTGCATGGCCGTGTGCACGCCGATCGCGGCATTGGTCGCGCCTGGACCGCGGGTGACGAAGCAAACCCCTGCCCTGCCGGTCAGCTTGGCAAGCGCCTCGGCCATGAAGGCGGCGCCGCCCTCGTGCCGGTTCGGCACGAAACGGATCGCGGTGTCGTGCAGCGCGTCCAGCACGGCCAAATAGCTCTCGCCCGGAACCCCGAACACCGTGTCGATGCCCTGCGCCCGAAGCGCTGCGACCAGCAGATCGGCGCCGCGACGGGCCATGTGTTCCGGGCCATGCATGCCGCGCATCGGGGGCCTCGGCACCCCCGCTGTCAACAGCGCAGAGCTGTCCAACGACCGGTGCGGCGGCATCTCGCCTGCGGCAAAATACGGCGCGCCCTACGCGAATGGGGCATAATCACGGCAGTGCCTGGCAGCAGCATCCGTCGGTCATGCCAAAGCAGGG
>JBCCSW010000452.1:0-2835 GCA_039199465.1 Pseudomonadota bacterium | reverse complement strand
GTCTTCGCCTGGCGCGGCGAGCAATATGGCGGCGACATCGCGGCCTCGGAGGTGTCGCCGCATCTGGTCCACGCCATCATCGCGACCGAGGATCGCCGCTTCTGGATTCACCCCGGCATCGACCCCATCGGCATCACCAGGGCGCTGGTCGCCAATATCCGGGCTGGCCGGCTGGTGCAGGGGGGTTCGACCCTGACGCAGCAGACGGCGAAGAACGTCTTCCTGACAACCGAGCGCACGCTGGAGCGCAAGCTGGCCGAGATCCCGATGGCGCTTGCGCTGGAGCTCAAATACTCCAAGGAGGAGATCCTCTCGATCTACCTCAACCGGGTCTATCTCGGCGCTGGCACCTACGGTTTCGAGGCCGCCGCGCAACGGTATTTCGGCAAGTCCGCGCGGCTCGTCAGCCCGGCCGAAGCTGCGATGCTGGCCGGTCTTCTGCGCGCGCCCTCGCGTTATGCCCCGACCGCCGATCTCGCCCTCGCGCAGGACCGGGCCGCCGTGATCATCCGCCTGATGGAGGATCAGGGCTACTTGACGCAGGCGCAGGTCTTTGAGGCGCTGGCCGAGCCGGCGGTGCTGAGCCAGGCCGCCGCCGCCCGGGCGGGTGGGTATTTCGCCGTTTGGGTGATGGAAACCGCTCCGCCATGGCTCGCCGATGAAACGACCGAGGATGTTGAGGTCGCGACCACCTTCGACCCGCAGCTTCAGCGGGCCGCCGAGGCCGCGGTGGCCGAGATCTTCGAGACCCGCGTGAGGCCCGACAGCGTGGCCGAGGCTGCAGTGGTCATCATGGGCCACGACGGCGCCGTACGGGCGATGGTCGGCGGGCGGAAGCGCGGCGTCGGGCAGTTTAACCGCGCCACACAGGCCCTCCGTCAGACCGGCAGCGCCTTTAAGCCGGTGGTCTACGCCGCGGGGTTGGAGGCCGGCATGCACCCGCGCGACGTGATCGAGGATCGCCCCGTCACCGTGTCGGGCTGGTCGCCCTCGAACTACACAAACAGTTACGCCGGGTCGGTGACGCTCAGCGAGGCACTCGCGCGCTCGATCAACACCGTTGCGGTGCGCGTCTCGGAACAGGCTGGCCGTGACCGCGTTGCCGCGATGGCTGAGGCAATGGGCTTCTCCAGCCCGATCGCGCCCGGGCCTGCGATCGCGCTCGGCACGTCTGAGACGACGCTGGTCGATATGACGGGCGTGATCGCCACGATCGCCAATCGCGGTCGCCGGGCCGAGCCCTACGGCATCCGCTCGATCCGGCTGCGCGCCGACCGGGATCCGCTGATGGGCGGCCTCGCCGTCGATGAGCCGCGGGTGATGGCGGAGCAGACGGCGCTGATGCTGACCGAGATGATGCGCGGCGTCGTAGAGCAGGGCACTGGCCGGCGCGCCCTCCTCGACGGACGCGAGGCCGCCGGCAAGACCGGCACGACGCAAGGTGCCCGCGATGCATGGTTCATCGGCTTCACCGCCGACTACGTGACCGGCGTCTGGATGGGCAATGACGACAATACCCCCCTGACCGGCGTGACGGGCGGTGGCCTACCCGCCGCGATCTGGCGCGAGGCGATGCTGCGCGCCCATGAGGGTAAGCCCGCGCGCCCGCTGCCCCGGCCCAGCCTGCGCGTCGACGGCCCGCTGCTGGTGCGCGGCGGCGATGGCGCCTCCCGCCCGACACGCGTCGACGGCGATGGTGTGATCGGCACCGTGCTGCGCGACGTCATCGGGCATCTGCTGGGAGGAGGCGGCGAGCAGCGGCAACGCTCGCGCGACGAGGAAGGCTGGCGCAACCGTCAGACCTTTGGGCACCGCGACGACGGCTAGCCCGCTGGGGCCGACCGCGTCGTCAGGGCGCCCCGAAACGGTAGGCGTGCAGTCGTTTGCCCTCGCGCCGCAACCAGGTGCGATGCACCTCATAGTCCGGCATCAGCGACGACAGCACCGCCCAGTAACGAGGCGAGTGGTTCATCTCGACCAGATGCGCGGCTTCGTGTGCGGCGACATAGGCTTGGATTTCAGGCGGCGCCATCGTAAGTCGCCAGCTCAGCCCGACCCGACCTGAGCTGCTGCACGAGCCCCAGCGCGAGCGCGTGTCGCGAAAGGCGATCGCCGTACAGCGCTTGCCGAGCTGCTCGGCACAGCGGTGAACCGCCGGCGCCATCTGGTCCCGCGCCCGCGCCTTCAGGAAGGCCGTCAGGCGTCGACCGACATCGGGCCCCGGCGCCATCGACAGGGCATCGCGCGACAGCCGCGGCGTCCGCGTGGCCCGAGGGTCGAGCCGGATCACGACCGGCTTACCATCGACCGGGAGGGAGACGCCGTCATCCAGCGCGACGATCTCGGGCTGGCGCGCGAGCGCACTGGCGAGCCAGCCTCGATGCGACTCGACGAAATGCCGTGCCGCGGGCATCGGTACCTCTGGCGGCACCGTCAGCACGGCGCCCCGCCCATCGGCGGACAGGCGCAACGTGAAGCGCCGCGCGCGCCGGTTCACCCGCACGCTCACCTCGATCCCTGGTTCGTCCAGGACGATCACCATTTGGTCCGGCGCGTCGTGCCCAGCGCCGAACAGCCCGGTTCGCAGTGCCTCATTCGCCTTGGAGAAGGCGCTTCTGCTCATCCGCGGACCATGCGCCGGTTGGCGCGAATGAAGTCGCGGATACGCGGCTGAATACCGGCGCGGAAGCGTGAGCCGTTAAACACGCCGTAATGGCCGACCTTGGGCTGGGTCCAGTGGAACTTGCGTTCATCATCCAACTTGGTCAGCAGGCCATGGGCCGCCTCGGTCTGGCCGCGGCCGGTAATGTCGTCCTTCTCGCCCTCGATCGTCAT
>JBCCSW010000451.1:0-2849 GCA_039199465.1 Pseudomonadota bacterium | reverse complement strand
CTTCGTCGCCCGCCGAGGCGACGCGGGTGGTGATGATCGCGGCCGCGGTCGACATGATCAGCGACGGGATCTGCGACACCAGGCCGTCGCCGACGGTCAGCAGGGTGTATTTCTTGGCCGCCTCGCCGAACGTCAGACCCTTCTGCGCCACGCCGATGCCGAGGCCGGCGACCAGGTTGACCAGCGAGATCAGGATGCCGGCCATGGTGTCGCCCTTGACGAACTTCATGGCGCCGTCCATCGCGCCGTAGAACTGCGACTCCTGGCCGAGCGCGGCGCGCTTCGTGCGGGCGGTGTCGGGATCCATCAGGCCGGCGCGCAGATCGGCGTCGATCGACATCTGCTTACCGGGCAGCGCGTCGAGGGTGAAGCGCGCGGCGACCTCGGAGACGCGCTCCGAACCCTTGGCGATGACGACGAACTGGATGATCGTGATGATCACGAAGATCACGAAGCCGACGACGAAGTTGCCCGCGACGACGAAGTTGCCGAACGCCTTGATGACCTCGCCCGCGAAGCCCTGGCCGAGGATCATGCGCGTCGAGGCGACGTTGAGCGACAGGCGCAGCATCGTGGTGAAGAGCAGGATGCTCGGGAACGACGCCAGCGCCAGGGCGTTGGGCACGTAGAGCGAGATCATCAGGATCACGATGCCGATCGCGATCGTGGTGACCAGCAGCAGATCGAGGATGATCGCCGGCAGCGGCAGGACGATCGCGGCCAGGATGATGATGACCAGAACCGGCAGCATCAGCTGCGTGTACCGGTTCATGACCGTGTTCACATCGCCTGCGAGCAGCACGCTCTTGATGTTGGCGAGGCTGAGGTCCTGGGCCTTGATCATCGGGTCGGGTCCTTCACGAGAGGCTCTTCACGAATCGGATGGATGGGCTGTGCTTGTTTGCGCTGGGCTTGTTTGGGCTGTGCTTGTTTGCGTTGGGCTCATGCGCGCGCCGAGGGTGCCGCGGCGCTGCGCCGCCGGCGTCGGCCCGCTGCGCGCCGACGGGCGGCTTCTTGCTTGACGCGCCAGACGCGATGCTGCGCGCGCTGGGCCTTCTGCAGGCCGTAGACGAAGGCCAGAATCTCCGCCACCGCGGCGTAGAGATCGGGCGGCACGATGTCTTCTTCCTCGACCGTACTGTACAGCGTGCGCGCCAGGGGAACGTCCTGAACCACCGGCACGTTGTGCATGCGGGCGTAGCGGATCATGCGCTGGGCGTAGGCGTCGGCGCCTTTGAGGGTGACGGTCGGCGCCGGCATGTCGGTGCTCTGGCGGTCGTACTCGATGCAGATCGCGAGATGGGTCGGGTTGACCAGGACGGCGTCGGCCTTGGCGACGGTCTTCTTCGCGGCCTGCTGCGACATCTGCCGATGCATCTGCTTGCGCTTGCCCTTGATGTGCGGGTCGCCCTCGGAGTTCTTGTACTCGCGCTTGATCTCGTCTTTCGACATGCGCTGATCTTTCATGAACTGCCAGCGCTGGATCAGCATGTCGATGACGCTGATGGCGAGAAACAGGCCCGCCACGGTGTAGAGAAAGCGCTTGGCGAGCGTGCCGACGAAGGCCATCGTGGTCTCGGGATCGACCAGCAGCAGGCGCACGATCGTCTTGCGCGCAGCGTAGACCACGATGTAGGCGACCGCGATCACGAACGCCAGCTTGAGCAGGGTCTTGGCGAATTCGATCAGGCCCTTGGGGCTGAACCACTGCTTGAGCTTGCTGAGCGGGTTGAGCTTGTTGAGATCGGGCTTGAGCGGATGCGCCGAGACGTTGCCCTTGGTCTGGACGATGCCGACGCCGACGCCGATCACCACCACGCTCGCCAGGAGCGGCGTCACCGCCAGCAGGCTGATCGCGAAGGTGTCCTTGACCAGCTCGGTCAGGGTCGCGACCTTGAGCTGATCGTTCGCGGTCAGCATCATGGTCTTCTCGAACATGTCCTTGAACGCGGTGGCGACCTTGCCCGCGCTGGCGAACGTGATCGCGATGCCGGCGAGGAAGATGAAGATCGAGTTGAGGTCCTTCGAAAACGGCAGCTGACCCTTTTTGCGCGCTTCGCGCAGCTTTTTGGGTGTGGCTTTTTCAGTCTTCTCGCCGGACATCGGCCACCTCCGTCGCACCGTCAGCGGCGGCCGCACCCGGCCTGCTGCTGACGTCGTCGAGCGCGCGATCCGGCAGCGCCGGCGGAGCGCTACCGGGCTCGCCCGGTGTGGCCTCGCGCAGGGTTTCGTACATCCACTGATGCGACTGGGTGAACCACTCGGTCGCCACCGGCAGGATGAAGTAGATCGAGACCGCGATCGCCAGGGTGGCGAGGGTCGACTTGATCGACATCGAAAGGAAATACACGTTGAGCTGCGGCGCCATGCGGTTGGCGATGCCGAGCACCAGATCGAGGAAGATCACCGCCACCAGCCCGGGGGCGATCAGCTTGATCGCGAAGACGAAGAGCTGGGCGGTGATCTCGATGAACGCCAGCCCGTTGTCGAGCAGCTGCGGACCCGGTCCGAAGGGCGGAAAGAGAAAGTAGGTGTCGAAGACCACCGACAGGAAGATGCGGTGGCCGCCCATCGCCATGTAGAGCACGATCATCAGCTGGAAGTAGAAGTCGCCGAAGAGCGAACTCTGAATCTGCACCTGCGGCACGCCGAGCTGGGCCATGGTCTGACCGCGGGTCGAGTCGAGAAAGCGTCCGCCCATCTCGGCCGCCCAGATCGGCAGGCCGCCGCAGTAGCCGATGACGATGCCGATGAACGATTCGCGCATCAGCGTGAACCACCACATCATCGGGCCGAGCTCGAGCGGTGCCGGCAGGGACTGGCTGAGCCATGGCAGCATGGTCAGGCTG
>JBCCSW010000450.1:0-2849 GCA_039199465.1 Pseudomonadota bacterium | reverse complement strand
CTCCCATTTCGCCGGCCGCAAGCACATGTTCCAGAACCTCGGCGACGGGACCTTCACCCATTCGGGCCTCCTGGCCATCAAGGCCGCCGTCGCCGCCGGCACGAACATCACCTACAAGGTGCTCTACAACGACGCCGTCGCGATGACCGGCGGTCAGCGCAACGAAGGCGGCATGACCGCGGGCGAGGTCGCAGCGCAGCTCATCGCCTCGGGTGTGAAGCGCGTCGACTGCGTCTACGACCCGGCCGAGGGCGTGCCCGAGATGCCGCCGGGCGTCGCGCTCTACCCCCGCGACGCGCTCGACGCCGTGCAGCGCGCCATCGCTGAGATCCCGGGCACGACCGCCATCGTCTATGTGCAGACCTGCGCGACCGAGAAGAAGCGCAGGCGCAAGCGCGGCCTGATGGCGAAGGCGCCCGAGCGGGTGTTCATCAATGCCGCCGTCTGCGAGGGATGCGGCGATTGCGGCGTGGCGTCGAACTGCGTGGCGGTACAGCCGCTGGACACGCCGCTCGGCACGAAGCGGATGATCGACCAGTCCGCCTGCAACATGGATCTGAGCTGCGTGAAGGGCTTCTGCCCCAGCTTCGTGACGGTGGAGGGTGCCGTGCCGCGGGCTGAGCGGGCGGCCGAGGCAGCGATCCCCGACCTGCCCGAGCCCGCGCTGCCGCCATTGGATCGGCCCTGGAACATGCTGATCACCGGCATTGGCGGGACCGGGGTCGTAACCGTCGGGGCGCTGATCTCGATGGCCGCGCATCTGGAGGGGAGGGGCGCCACCGAGATGCAGATGGCAGGCCTCGCGCAGAAAGGCGGCGCCGTATCGATCCATTGCCGCGTCGCCGCGACGCCGGGCGATATCCACGCCGTGCGCCTATCGACCGGCGAGGCCGATGCGGTGATCGCAGGCGATCTGGTCGTGGCAGCGGGCGCCAAGGCGATGACGCTGATGACGCCGGGCCGGACGCGCGGCGTCGCGGCCTCCGAGACGGTGGTCGCCGGCCAGTTTGCCATCGATCCTACGGCGCGGATGCCCGGCGCCCGGCTGCGCGCCGCGCTGTCGGCGCGCCTCGAGGGGCAGCTCGGCATGGTCGATGCGCAGCACCTGGCGCGACGGCTGACCGGCGACACGATCCACGCCAATGTGCTGCTGCTGGGCGCGGCCTGGCAGCTCGGCCTCGTGCCGGTCAGCCGCAAAGCGCTGGAGCGGGCGATCGAGCTCAATGGCGCGGGGGTCGAGGGCAACCTGAAGGCTTTCGCGATCGGTCGATGGGCGGCGCATGACCCGGCCGCAGCCCATGCCGCCAGCCGCGCCGATGACGAGCAGCCCGCCGGGGAGGATACGCTGGACGAGGCGGTCGACCGGCGCGCCGCGCATCTGGCGGCCTATCAGGATAAGCGCCTTGCCGCCCGCTATCGTGCCGCCGTCGCGCGGGCTGCCGCCGCCGAGGACCGCACCGGGGTCGAGGGTTTCGCCCGGGCGGTGGCGGAGGGTTATTTCAAGCTGCTCGCCTACAAGGACGAGTACGAGGTCGCCCGGCTGCATGACGAGACGCTGCGGACGGCACTGGGAGCGGCGTTCGAGGCGCCGGGCCGCGTGACCTACCACCTCGCGCCGCCGATGCTGTCGCGCAGCGGACCGGATGGCCGACCGGCGAAGCGACGCTTCGGACCCTGGATGGGCCGCGCCTTCTCGGTCCTGCGCCATGGCAAGATGCTGCGCGGCACGCCGCTCGACCCGTTCGGCTATACCGATGAACGGCGCATGGAACGCCGCCTGATCGCCGAGTACGAGGCCGACCTGGAGCGGTGGATCGCGGCCCTCGATCAGAGCCGCGCGGCCTCGGCTATCGCGCTCGCCAGCCTGCCGCTGGAGATCAAGGGCTTCGGCCATGTGAAAGCCCGCAACGCCGAACGCGCGGCCGAGCGGAAGCAGGCGCTGGAGGCGGCCTTCATCGCGGGCGATCCCGCCCCGATGGCGACCGCCGCCGAATAGAAGGAACGGGCGCGGCCTGAGCCCCGCCCGTCAGATCGCGTCGGCTTGCGTGGGATCGCGGGCCAGCTATTGCGTCAAAGCTGATAGCCGGGCGTCGATTTGGAGATCGTGATCTCCTCCTCGTTCATGTCCTCGCCGAAACCCTCGAACAGCGGTGTCGAAAGATAACGCTCGCCGGTATCGGCCAGCATCGCGACCATGACCGAGCCGGCCGGTGCGCTCTCCGCCACCTTCATCGCCACGGCGATCGACGCGCCGCCCGAGATGCCGGTGAAGATGCCCTCATGCACCGCCGCCTTGCGCGACCACTCGATCGCCTCGGCGCCGCTGACCGGGATCATCTCGTCGAAGTACTGCCCGTCGATCGCCTCCTGCAGCACATGCGGGATGAAGTCGGGCGTCCAGCCCTGGATCGGATGCGGCTCGAAGGCCGGGTGGCTGGCGGCCGGCTGATGCTCGGCATTGCGCTCCTGCGCATGACCCGAGCCCACGAGCTGTGCGTTGGCGGGCTCGGACAGCACGATCTTCATGCCGGGCCACTTCTTCTTCAGAACGCGGCCGACGCCCGACACGGTGCCGCCCGTCCCATAGCCGCCGACCCAATAATCCAGCTTGGTGCCGTCGAAATCGGCGACGATCTCCTGCGCCGTGGTGCTCTCATGAATGTCGGCGTTCGCGGCGGTCTCGAACTGGCTTGCGAGGAACCAGCCATTGGCCTCGGCCAGCTCCTTGGCCTTCTGGTACATGCCGAAGCCCTTCGAGGCCCGCGGCGTCAGGACGACCTTGGCGCCGAGGAACCGCATCAGCCGCCGCCGCTCGATCGAGAAGCTGTCGGCCATGGTCACGACCAGCG
>JBCCSW010000449.1:0-2865 GCA_039199465.1 Pseudomonadota bacterium | reverse complement strand
TCTTGGTGCTGACCTCGCTGGTCGGTTTCATCCTGGCCCTGGCGGCCTTCCTGGTGGTGTTCCTGAGGGTCCGCGCGCGGATCGAGTGGCAGTTGACGCTGATCCTGGCCGGCGCGGGGCTCGCACTGATGCTGACCATGGCAGGTGTGCTGAACCGCGATTTCCCGCCGGGCCTGCTGCAGGAATACGTCGATCTGCCATGGCCCTTCGGCGGCGGGTGAGGCGGGTCCCATGCACCTCGCGCTGCTGCGGCTGGACGGCGACGGGATCGGGCCCGAAATCACCGGCGCGACCTGCCGTGTCGTCCAAGCCGCCTGCGCCGTCGCCGGCATCTCGGTGGCATTCGAGCGGGCCGAGATCGGCTTTGCGGCCTTGGCGCGCTCCGGCACCACCTTCCCGGACAGCGTGTTGCAGCAGGCGCGCGCGGCCGATGGCGTGATCCTGGGCCCGGTCAGCCACAACGCCTATCCGCCCCTGGTCGAGGGCGGGGTGAACCCGTCGGGGCGCCTGCGCATCGGGCTCGATCTCTACGCCAACATCCGCCCCGCGCGGTCGCATCCCGCGGTGCCGACGCCCACCGGCCGGCCGGTCGATCTGGTTATCGTCCGCGAGAATACCGAGGGCTTCTATGCCGATCGGAACATGGCGTCGGGCCCGGCCGAGGTGATGGCCGTGGACGGTGTCGCCATCGCGATGCGCCGCATCACGCGGCACTGCTCGGCCCGCATCGCCGCGGCCGCCTTCGCGCTGGCACTCGCCGAGGGGCGCGACCGGGTGACGGCGATCCATAAGGCCAACGTCATGCGCCTCAGCGACGGGCTGTTCCTGGCCGAGACGCGCGCCGCCGCCACCCGCCACCCGGACATCACCTATGACGAGATGCTGGTCGACGCCGCCGCGGCCTGTCTCGTGCGCGATCCCGGCCGCTTCGGCGTGCTGGTCGCGACCAACATGTTCGGCGACATCCTGTCCGACCTCGCGGCCGAGCTCGCGGGCGGGTTGGGCCTCGCCGCCTCGCTGAACCGGGGCGAGAACCATGCCGTGGCGCAGGCGCAGCATGGCTCGGCGCCCGATATCGCGGGGCAGGGGGTCGCCAACCCGGCCTCGCTGATCGCCTCGGCCGCCATGCTGCTCCGCCATCTGGGTGCGGGGGCGGCGGCCGATCTCATGACCGCCGGGCTGGACAGCGCCCTGTCCGCGCCCGATACCCGCACCCGCGACCTGGGCGGCAGCGCCGGTACCGAGGCGATGGCCGACGCCGTCATCGCCGCCATCGAAAGGACGGCTGAGTGATGGACCAGAGGAGCCCCGCCGTCATCGAGCAGACCGCGATCCCGTTCCTGTTCATACGTGGCGGCACCTCGCGCGGCCCGTATTTCAGGCGCGACCACCTGCCCGAGGATCGAGATACGCTGTCCGAGGTGCTGATGGCCGCCGTCGGCGCGGGGCATCCGCTGAACATCGACGGCATCGGCGGCGGCGCGGCCGTGACGACCAAGGTGGCCATGCTGAGCCGGGCGGATGATGGATGGGCCGACATCGACTATTTCTTCGCGCAGGTCGCGGTCGAGGATCGCCTCGTCGACTATAAGCCGACCTGCGGCAACATCCTGGCGGGCGTCGGCCCGGCGGCGCTTGAGATGGGGCTGATCGAGCCCACCGGTGACGAGACCGAGATCAAGATCCGCGCCGTCAACACCGGCGCGCGGGTCGTCGCCACGATCCAGACGCCCGGCGGACGGCTGCGCTATGACGGCGATGCCGCCATCGACGGCGCGCCGGGCACGGCGGCGCCGGTCGGGCTGCAGTTCATGGATACCATCGGCGGCGCGACCGGCGCGCTGCTGCCGACCGGCACTGCGGTGGACGAGATCGATGGCATCCGCGTCACCTGCATGGATGTCGCCATGCCCATGGTGATCGCGAGGGCCGAGGATTTCGGCCTGACCGGCTACGAGACCCGCGAGGAACTG
Organism: Pseudomonadota bacterium; assembly: GCA_039199465.1. Taxonomy (GTDB): domain Bacteria; phylum Pseudomonadota; class Alphaproteobacteria; order Rhodobacterales; family Rhodobacteraceae; genus Thermohalobaculum. The sequence goes on along the minus strand of JBCCSW010000449.1, from coordinate 892 downwards.
GACGCCAACACGGCCTTCTATGCCCGGATGGAGCCGGTGCGGATCGAGGCCGGGCGGCGCATGGGCATGGGCGATGTGGCGCAATCCGTGACGCCGAAGTTCGGCCTGTTGGCGCCGTCCCGCGACGGCGGCACCATCGCGACCCGCTATTTCATGCCCTGGAAGTGCCATCCCACCATGGCGGTCACCGGCAGCCAGTGCCTGGCAAGCTGCGTGCTGACGCCCGGCACCGTGGCCAGCGGTCTCGCCGCGATCCCGAACGAGAGCCCGGCCACCGTCACGCTTGAGCATGCCTCGGGCAAGATCGACGTCCTGGTCGATTTCGACAACGGCGCCGACGGTTTCGCGCTGCGTTCGGCCGGCCTGGTGCGCACGGCGCGCAAGCTGGCCGAGGGCAGCCTGTTCGTGCCCGGCGATGTCTGGGCGGGCCACTGAGCCGCGGCGAGGGCGCGATGTCGCCCGATTGAGAGGAGTGAGGCGTATGGCCGACTATCGTGACGAGATGCATGCCGCGGTCGCGGCGCTGATCGAGGCACGCCACAGCCTGGATGCCGAGATCTCGGCCTATCCGACCCCGATTTCGGCCTGTGATGCGCAGTTCAACGGCATGATCGCCGACCGCCGGCGGCTCGCGACCGCGCTGCAGGCGTTGGAGGCGCATGTCCATGTGCCGACCCCGCGGATGCCCGACCCCTGGTCGCGGATCGAGAGCCGCTGAATTCATGGCGCTGGTCGATATCCTGGTCGCCTACAACGCCAGCCCCGCCAGCCAGGCGGCGCTGTCCTTCGCCGCAGCCGTCGCGCGGCCCCGCGGCGCCCATGTCACCGCGCTGGTCGCCCATGCGGCGCAGGAACGCTTTGTGTTCGAGGGGCGCTACATCCCGGCCGAGGC
>JBCCSW010000448.1:0-2865 GCA_039199465.1 Pseudomonadota bacterium | reverse complement strand
GGCTGCTCCCGGGCGGCGACAGCCTTGAGCGGCTGTCGGCCATCGTGCGCAACCATGTCGACGACCTGCTGGACTGGGAGGTGACGCTGGTCCTCGCCGCGGCGGAGGTGCCGCGCACGCAACTCGGCAGCGGCAGCCGCCTCGGCCAGACGACCTGGATCGGTGACCGCGCACCGGACGAGGACGCCGACGATCTGCATCTGCGACCGCCACCGCTGAGGCGCCGCGACACCGGCCGCATCGCCGCCTGAACGCGGCGCCTTTAGACCACGCCGCCATGGCGCGGCGCGACAGTTACTCGCCGCCATCGCGCGGCCCGATATTCACCGGCGGGGGCCGGCAACCACGGGAGAGCAACCATGAGCGAGATCAGCCGCGTCGCCCTGTTCGGCAAGCTGAACAAGCTTGGCTACACCGCGATCGAGAGCGCCACCGTCTTCTGCAAGATGCGCGGCAACCCCTATGTCGAGATGGTGCACTGGCTGCATCAAATCCTGAACGGCCAGGATAGCGACCTGCATCGCATCATCCGCCATTACGACATCGACGCGGGCCGGATCGCGGGCGACATCACCCGCTCGTTGGATCAGCTTCCCCGCGGCGCGACCTCGATCTCGGATCTGAGCGAGCATCTTGAGAACGCGGTCGAGCGGGCCTGGACCTATGCATCGCTGATGTTCAAGTCGAGCCAGGTGCGCACCGGCCATCTGGTCTATGCGATGCTGAAGACGCCCGGCATGCGGGGCGTGCTGCTGGGCATCTCGGACCAGTTCAAGAAGATCAAGGTCGAGGATCTCGCCGAGAAGTTCGACGAGATCTGCGGCGGCAGCCCTGAGGACGGGCTCGTCCCGCAGGACGGTACCATCACCGGCGGCGGCGCCGCGCCGGGCGAGGCGTCGGGTGCCATCGCGCCCGCGCAGATGGGCAAGGAAGAGGCGCTGAAGCAATTCTGCGAGGATCTGACCGAGAAGGCGCGGAGCGGCAAGATCGACCAGATCGTCGGCCGCGACGAGGAGATCCGACAGATCGTCGACGTGCTGATGCGCCGCCGGCAGAACAACCCGATCCTGACCGGCGAGGCTGGCGTCGGTAAGACCGCCGTGGTCGAGGGCTTTGCGCTGCGCATCGCGCGCGGCGACGTGCCCCCCAGCCTGCAGGAGGCGCGGCTGCTCGCGCTGGATGTGGGCCTGCTGCAGGCCGGTGCCTCGATGAAGGGTGAGTTCGAGCAGCGCCTGCGCGCCGTGATCGACGAGGTGCAGGCCAGCACCACGCCGATCATCATGTTCATCGACGAGACCCATACACTGGTCGGCGCCGGCGGCGCGGCCGGCACGGGCGATGCCGCCAACCTGCTGAAGCCCGCGCTGGCGCGCGGCGAGCTGAAGACCATCGGCGCCACGACCTGGGCCGAGTACAAGAAGCATATCGAGAAGGACCCGGCGCTGACCCGGCGCTTTCAGGTCGTGCAGGTCGAGGAGCCGAACGAGAAGAAGGCCGTCCTGATGATGCGGGGCATCGCCTCGATGCTGGAGAAGCACCACAAGGTGCAGATCCTCGACGAGGCGCTGGAGGCCGCGGTGAAGCTCTCGGCGCGCTACATCCCGGCGCGGCAGCTGCCCGACAAATCGGTCAGCGTGCTCGACACCGCCTCGGCGCGGGTGGCGATCAGCCAGCACGCCGTTCCGGCCGAGGTGGACGACTGCCGCAAGCGGATCTCGGCGCTCGAGACCGAGCTGGAGATCATCGATCGCGACGAGACCGCGGGCCATGAGGTGGCCGAGCGGCGCGAGGCGGTCACCAATGCCAAGACCGAGGCAGAGGCCGAGCTCGCCAAGCTGGACGCGCGCTGGGCGGCCGAGAAGGCCGTGGTCAAGGAGATCCTGGACCTGCGCGAGAAGCTGCGCACGGGTGGCGGCACGATCGAAGCACCGGCCGAAGCACCAGCCGAAGCGCCGGTCGAGGCGCGCGAGCCGGCGATGGCCGAGGCCGGCGCCCCCGCACCGACGCCGTCGCCCGCGCCCGCCGCCGCACCCGCAGCCGCACCCACGCCCGAAACCGCCGCCCCAGCCGCGCCGAAACCGCTGGAGGGCGCCGAGCGCGAGGCGGCGCTGGCCGAACTCCGCGCCAAGCAGGCCGAGCTTGAGGCGCTTCAGGGCGAGAGCCCGCTGATCCTGCCCATCGTCGATGAGCAGGCCGTCGCGACCATCGTCGGCGACTGGACCGGCATCCCGGTCGGGCGGATGGTCAAGGACGAGATCGCGACCGTGCTCGATCTGTCCTCGCATCTGTCCAAGCGGGTGATCGGCCAGGATCACGCGATGGAGATGATCGCCAAGCGCGTGCAGACCGCGCGCGCGGGCCTCGACAACCCGTCAAAGCCGATCGGCGTCTTCATGCTCGCCGGCACCTCGGGCGTCGGCAAGACCGAGACGGCGCTGGCGCTCGCCGAGGTGCTTTATGGCGGCGAGGACAACGTCATCACCATCAACATGAGCGAGTTCCAAGAGGCGCATACCGTCTCGACGCTCAAGGGCTCGCCGCCGGGCTATATCGGCTATGGCGAGGGCGGCATCCTGACCGAGGCGGTGAGGCGCCGCCCCTACTCCGTCGTGCTGCTGGATGAGGTCGAGAAGGCCCACCCGGACGTGCACGAGATCTTCTTCCAGGTATTCGACAAGGGCCGGATGGAGGATGGCGAGGGGCGGATGATCGACTTCCGCAACACGCTGATCCTGCTGACCTCGAATGTCGGGTCGGAGATGATCATGGACATGTGCGCCGATCCCGACCTGATGCCCGAGCCCGAGGGCATCGCCAAGGCGCTGCGCGAGCCGCTGTTGAAGGTGTTCCCCGCCGCCCTGCTGG
>JBCCSW010000447.1:0-2871 GCA_039199465.1 Pseudomonadota bacterium | reverse complement strand
GGTCCAGCGTCGCCGCCGCCCCCTCGGCCAGCGGTGTCAGGCCGTGGTCCAATGCCCAGGTATCGGGATTGCGATAGACGACGACCGAGCCGTCGCCCTCCGCATAGGCCATGACCTTCAGCGGCAGATCGATCGCCAGCATCGGCTTGGCGTCCATCAGACCGGTGCCTGCTTTGGGGTTGCCGAAGATCAGCACCTGCGTCGGCCGCAACCTCTCGCCATACTCCTCGGCGGCCTCCGCATGGTCCAGGCGCACGAACACCTTGCCGCCATTGGCCACGACGGCGGCAGCGATGCGGTCGAGCGTCGTCTCGACGTCATGTGGGCTGGTCTTCGATACCAGGGCCTCGCCAGTGTCGTCCGCCACGGCCACGCCCGGAACCGAGACGCCGATGACTGCGGCCGTCAACAGGGCTGAGAGTGTCGCGCGCATGAAATCCTCCCGTGCACGGTTGCCCGCCTGTCATGCGCCCAAACGCGGCGCGGTTCCACCGCCTTGTCGACCGTCCCGCCAGCAACTAGGACACGAAGCCGTCACCGGCGCACCGGCGGCGCCGCAGATGACGGTGGCCCGGCCGGCGCCACTGCGCGCCGTCACGGCCGCGTCGATACCCTGGCTTAGGCAAGGCCCGCGCATGCTGAAGATCCGTGTCATCCCCTGCCTCGACGTCGCCGAGGGGCGCGTCGTCAAGGGCGTCAATTTCGTGGATTTGCGCGATGCCGGCGACCCTGTCGAACAGGCCGCGCTCTACGACGCGGCCGGCGCCGACGAGCTCTGCTTTCTCGACATCACCGCCAGCCACGAGGATCGCGGCACCCTGCTCGACGTCGTCCGCCGCACGGCCGAGCGCTGCTTCATGCCCCTGACCGTGGGCGGCGGCGTGCGCACGGTCGAGGACATCCGCGCGTTGCTGCTTGCCGGCGCCGACAAGGTCTCGATCAACACCGCGGCGGTGCGCGATCCCGACTTCGTGGCAGAGGCCGCGCGGAAATTCGGGAGCCAGTGCATCACCGTCGCGATCGACGCCAAGGCGACCGAGGACGGGGACGCCGCCACCCTTTCAGGCTTCGAGATCTTCACCCATGGCGGCCGGCGGCCGACCGGGATCGACGCCGTTGCCTTCGCCAGGCTGGTGGAGGAGAAGGGCGCCGGCGAAATCCTGCTGACCTCGATGGATCGCGACGGCACCCGCGCGGGTTTCAACACCGCGCTGACGCGGGCCGTCGCCGATGCGGTCGGCATCCCGGTGATCGCCTCGGGCGGCGTGGGTACGCTGGACCACCTGGTCGACGGCGTGCGCGACGGCCATGCCTCGGCGGTGCTCGCGGCCTCGATCTTCCATTTCGGCGAGCATTCCGTGGCCGAGGCCAAGGCCCATATGGCGGCCGCGGGCCTGCCCGTCCGCCTATGACGGGCACCCGCGACCTCGCCGACTGGGCCGTGCTCGCCCGCGTTGCCGCCACGATCGAGGGGCGGCGACACGCCGATCCCGCGACCTCCTACACCGCCAAGCTGCTCGCCAAGGGGGCGCCGAAGGCCGCGCAGAAGTTCGGCGAGGAGGCGGTCGAGGCGGTGATCGAGGCCGTGCGCGGCGACAAGGCCGCCCTCGCCGGGGAGGCCGCCGACACGCTCTACCACCTCCTCGTGATGCTGACCGCCGCCGATGTGCCCTTGGATGCGGTGCTCGACACGCTCGCCCGGCGCGAGGGTGTCTCGGGCCATGACGAAAAGGCATCGCGCGACCTGTCGCCCGAGATCAGGCCCGCTACCACGCCTGAGGAGATCGCGCGCTGCCTCGCCCTCCGCACCGATGTCTTCATCGCCGAGCAGGGCGTCAGCCTTGCCGAGGAGCAGGACGGGCTGGACGGCGAGAGCACCCATTGGATCGCCGCCCTAGGCCCGCGCACGCTTGCCACGGCCCGGCTGCGCGAGGTCTCGGTGCCCGACCTCGGCAGGGCCGCCAAGCTGCAACGCGTCGCCGTTGCGCGGGCGGCGCGGGGCACCGGGCTTGGCGCTAGGTTCCTCCACGCGATCCTGGCCTCGGTGGACGGTCCCGTCGTGCTGGACAGCCAGACCTCGGCGCTGGGCTTCTATGAACGCCTCGGATTCGAGGCTGAGGGGCCCGAATTCCTGGATGCCGGCATCCCGCATCGGCATATGCGCCGGCTGCCGGGCTGAGATCGTCGCACTCAGCCCAGTGCGCAGCGATCGCGGATGAAGTCGCCCGCGGCCTCCAGCGTGCGGTCGGCAGCGGGTAGCCAACCCCGGAAGATCGGCCAGGCATGCGGCAGCCGCCGGCCGATCTCGAGATGGACCTCGCCGCCGGCCCCTCGCAGCCGTGCCGCAAGCGCGGTGGCGTCGTCGGTCAGGATCTCGTGGCTGCCGACCGCGACGAAAGCGGGCGGCGGTGCCCGGAACTCGGCGAAGACCGGCGAGACGTCGGGATCTGAGGGATCGGCGCCCTCGGGCAGGCAGAACGCCAACAGATCGACGAAGCGATGCGCCGGCAGCATGGCATCGGCGCGGGCATGGGCGCGCAGCGACGCCGCGCGGCCCGTCATGTCGGCCCAGGGGCTGAAAGTGACGAGCGCACCCGGCAGCGCTGCCTTTCGCTTCGTCAGCCGACCCAACAGCGCCGCCGCCAGCCCGCCGCCTGCGCTGTCCCCGGCAAGTGCGATGCGACCCGGCGCGACGCCGGCCTCGATTAGTGCCGTCCAGGCGGCCTCCGCATCATCCAGGGCGGCCGGCAGCCTGTGCTCGGGCGCCAGACGATAATCGGGCATGAGCGCCACGCCGCCGGCGCGGCCGGCAAGGGCGGCCGCGAGATGTCGATGGGTGCGGGTCGATCCCGCGATATAGGCGCCGCCATG
>JBCCSW010000446.1:0-2937 GCA_039199465.1 Pseudomonadota bacterium | reverse complement strand
GAAATCCAGCAAGATCACCCAGCGGCTCGCCGATTTGGGCGCGCATATCTTTGAAGGGCAGCGCGCCGAAAACCTGGATGCGGCCGAGGTGGTGGTGATTTCCTCCGCGATCCGCCCGGGCAATGCGGAACTGGATGAGGCGCGGCGGCGCGGCTTGCCCGTGGTGCGCCGGGCCGAGATGCTGGCCGAACTGATGCGCATGCGCTGGAACGTCGCCGTCGCCGGCACGCATGGCAAGACGACGACCACCAGCATGGTCGCGGCGCTGCTGGATGCCGGCAGCATGGACCCGACCGTCATCAACGGCGGCATCATCCAGGCTTATGGCTCGAACGCCCGCCCGGGCGAGGGGCGCTGGATGGTGGTCGAGGCCGATGAGAGCGACGGCACCTTCGTGAAGCTGCCCGCCACCATCGCGGTCGTGACCAATATCGACCCCGAGCATATGGACCACTACGGCACCGTCGAAGCGCTGCATGGCGCGTTCGACACCTTCGTGCACAACATCCCGTTCTATGGATGCGTCGTCGCCTGCATCGACCATCCCGAGGTGCAGGCCCTGATCGGGCGCGTCGACGACCGCCGCGTGGTGACCTATGGCACCTCGCGCCAGGCGGATATCCGCGCCGAGAACCTGCGCCACGAGGACGGCGGCGTCTGTTTCGAGCTGGCGATCCGGGGCGAGGCGGAGACGCCGACCGTGCGTCTCGCCATGCCGGGCGAGCATAACGGGCTGAACGCTCTGGCGGCCATCGCGGTGGCGCGCGAGCTGCGCATCGAGATGCCGGCAATCGTCGACGGGCTCGCCGGCTTCAAGGGCGTGCGGCGCCGCTTCACGCGCGTCGGCCAGTGGAACGGCGTCGAGATCGTGGACGATTACGGCCACCACCCGGTCGAGATCGCCGCGGTGCTGAAGGCCGCGCGCTCGGCAACCAAAGGCCGGGTGATCGCGATCCACCAGCCGCATCGCTTTTCGCGTCTGTCCGATCTGTTCGGCGAGTTCTGCGCCTCGTTCAACGACGCCGATATCGTGGCGATCACCGAGGTCTATGCCGCGGGCGAGGCGCCGATCGAAGGCATGAGCCGCGATGCCTTGGTCGGCGGTCTGCGCGGGCATGGCCACCGCTCGGCCCATGCCATCCGTGGGCCCGAGGGGCTGGCGAGCTTCGTCGCCGAGCATGCCGAGCCGGGCGATCTGGTGATGTGTCTCGGCGCAGGCTCGATCTCGGCCTGGGCCAACGCCCTGCCGGATGCGCTCGCGGCGCTCGCCGCCCCGGCGAAGACGGGCACGGCCGACTGAGCGGTCGGGCCATGGAAGTCTCCGGCGCCAGGTTGAAGCGTCGGCTCGGCGCCGGGCTGCTGACGCTCTATGGCGTCGGCGTCATGATCGGCGCGGGCATCTACGTCCTCGTCGGTGCCGTCGCTGGTGCCGCAGGCACATGGGCGCCGATGGCCTTTCTCGCGGCCGGCGTGGTCGTGCTTCCGACGGTGTTGTCCTATGCGGAACTCGCGACGCGGATCCCGGAAAGCGCTGGCGAGGCGGCCTATCTGGACGCCGCTTTCGGGGCCCGTGCCTGGGGCAGGGCCATGTCGCTTGCGGCGGGCATCGCGGTTGCGACGGTCGGGATCATCTCGGCCGCGGTCGTGTTGCAGGGTGGTGCGGGCTACCTGCGCGCGCTCATCGACCTGCCGTCGGCGGCGATGATCGTGCTCATGGGCGTGGCGCTTGGCGCTGCGGCGGTGATCGGCGTCCTGGAAAGCCTGAGCCTCGCCGCCGTGGCGACCGTCATCGAGGTCGGCGGCCTCGCCATCGTCGCCGTCGTGGGCCTTTCCGCCGAGATGCCGGCGACCATGCCGGACGACGCGTCGCTGCCGCCCAGCATTGGGTCGTTCGGCGCGGCGATGCTGCTCGCCTTCTTCGCCTTCGTCGGCTTCGAGGACATGGTCAACATGGCAGAGGAGACGCGGGATCCCGGCCATGCGATGCCGCGGGCCATCCTGGCGGCGCTGGTGATCGCGGCGACGATCTATGCGCTCGTGTCCTGGGCGGCGGTGTCGGCCGTGCCGCCAGGAGATCTCGCGTCGAGCGATCGGCCCCTTGCCCTTGTCTATGAGCGGGCGACGGGACAGGGCGCGGGCTTCCTGGCCGTGATCGCGGTGGTGGCGGCACTGAACGGCGTTCTGGCGCAGATCGTGATGGCCGCGCGGGTGCTGTTCGGTCTCGGCCGGCGGCATGCACCGTTCCGCGTCTTCCACGCCGCGCATCCGCGCTTCGGCACGCCGGTCGCGGCGACGATGCTGTCGACTGCGCTGGTCCTGCTGCTCGCCGTCACGCTGCCGCTCGTCGCGCTTGCCGAGGCGGTCTCCTTGCTGCTGCTCGTGATTTTCGTCGCGGTGAACGCGGCGCTCATCGCGCTCAAGCGTGCCGGTGGCGGCGCTGCCTTCACCGTGCCACTCGCCGTGCCCGTGGCGGGCGCGGTTCTCTCCATCGGAACGCTGGTGTGGAGCCTCATGTGACCGCGTTGATCGACCGGATGCCGGCGGTGCGGGGGCGGCTTGCGGCGGACCGGCCGCTTGCACCGCAGGCCTGGCTGCGCGTCGGCGGCCCGGCTGAGGTGCATTTCACGCCGGCCGATATCGACGATCTCGCGGCGTTTCTGGCCGCTTTGCCGGCCGAAGTGCCGGTGACGCCGCTCGGGCGTTGTTCGAACCTCATCATCCGGGACGGGGGCCTGCCCGGGGTCGCGATCCGCCTCGGCGCGGCGTTCGGTGGGGTCGAGGTACTGGACGGCCACCGCTTGCGCGCGGGCGCAGCCCATCCAGGATCGCGCACAGCGATTTGACCAGGTCCAAATTCGTCCGCTCGTTCCCGCCGCCAATGTTGTAGCTGCGGCCCAAGGTCCCCCGTTGCAGCACCAGCAGGAGGGCCGCGGCGTG
>JBCCSW010000445.1:0-2943 GCA_039199465.1 Pseudomonadota bacterium | reverse complement strand
CCGAGATCCGCCTCGGCCAGCGCGGTGTCGAAGGTGACCGGGCGCGCGGCCAGGCGGACGCCGGTGAGCGGCGCCGCCGGGGCGTGACCCGTCCATCGGGCGATCCCGGCTTCGGCCCAGGCGGCCGCGAGCGCCACCGCCATGGGCACCCTGAACCTGGGCGGCCTGACGCCGGTCAGGGCCGCCACGCGCCGGGCGAGATCGCCCAGATCGACATCCTCGCCGGCGAGCAGATAGCGCTGGCCGGGCCGGCCGCAGTCCAACGCCCGCAGGATGCCGGCGCAGAGCGCGTCGACATCGACGAGGTTCAGCGCCGTGCTCACCAGCGCCGGCGTCGCCCCCTTCGCGAGGTCGAGGATCATGCGCCCCGGCGGCGTCGGGCGGTGATCGCCGGGTCCGACCGGCGCCGTCGGCAGGACCGACAACGCCGGCATCCCCCGCGCGGCCGCGGCCTCTACCGCCATTTCCGCCCGCCGTTTCGAGGCGGGATAGGCGCCAAGCAGTGCGTTAGGCGGCAGCGGCGGCGTTGAGCCGACCCGGTCGCCGGGGTGTGTCCTGCGCCCGATCAGCGTTGTGTAGCTGGACACCTGCACCACGCGCGCCCCTGCCTCCTCGGCCGCAGCCAGCACGGTTTCGGTGCCGCTGCGATTGACCCGGTCATGCGCGCCGCGCGGGGCGTGAAGATCGGCGATCGCCGCGGCGTGGATCACGCCGTCGACACCGCGAAGGGCGGATCTGACCGCTGCGGCATCCGTCACCGAGCCTGCAAAGCGGGCATCGGCGTCCGGCGCGCCATCGCCAAAGGCCAGATCGAGCGCCGTCACGCCGTCGCCCCGCGCGCCAAGCGCAAGGGTCAGACGACGCCCCAGGAAGCCATCGGCACCGGTGACGAGAACGCGCGCCAAGCGCCTAGCGCCTAGCCCGTGTTGTTCTCCTGGCCCGGGCGCGGTGGTAGGTTCTGGAAGATCTGCGAGCACATCAGCATGCCCTCGTCATAGGCCGAGCCCGCGATCATCGTCCCGCGTGAGAAGGCGGCGACCGTGCCCCCTTTGAAGGTCTTGCCGATCGGATCGTCGAACAGGATCGTCCGATCGTCGGCGCGGCGCGGGTCGAGGCGCATGATCCGCGTGCCCGACCCTTCGGTGAAATCAAGGGTGTAGAGCCAGTAATCCGTGAGGTCGGGGTGCATCGCGACGACGATGGTGCCGACCGGGCCGCGGGTGATGTTGTCGGGACCGCCCGGCAGCTCGATGATCTCGCCGTCCACCATGTCGCGCAGGGTGCCGCCGCGCGTCTCGGCGACATAGAGCTTGTTGTCGAGCACCACGAGGCCGTTCGGGAACTCCAGCCCCTCGGCCACGGTCTCGGCACCGCCATAGCCGACGCGCAGCAGCTTGCCCGTCGCGGCACCGGGGATGAGGTCGCCGATCGAGAAGCCGCAGCTCTCCCGGTCCAGCGTCACGAACAGGTCGTTGCCACGCCACAGGACGTCATTCGCCCGGCACGAGCCGCCGCCCGACCAGCGCCCCTCCATGTCGAAGCCGTTCGGCCGCAGCGTGCCCCAGACGACCTCGGCATCGTCAGGCTCGCGGCGGTTCACGAAGGCCAGGCGGCCGGTCTGCAGGTCGATCGACATGCCATGGGGATAGAGCCGCTCGACCGAGCGTTCGATGCCCCCGATCTCCTCGGCGAAGGGCGGCTCGCCATAGACCATTTCTTCGATGCTGATACGGTAGATGCCGCGTGCCGGGCGCTCGCGATAGCGGCGGTTGTAGGCGGTGAAGATCACCTCGCCGCTCGGCAGAATTTCGAGATCCTCGATACCCACCAGCGGCCGGTCGCGCCGGTCGACGACGCCGATACGTCGGCAGTCCTCGGGCAGGAAGACGGCGGGCAACGGTTCGGGCGGGCCCGACAGCGTGATCGCGACCATCACGATCGCCAGAACCGGGACTGCCAGGGCCATCACCATGCGGTTCATGCACGCTCTCCGGTTCGGCCGGGCTGCGCGCCGGGCTTACTATCTGCGCCATTGCGCGCGGTTGGACGATCATAGCCGAAATGGTCGAACCAGCGGCCCCAGGCGCTGTCGAGCCGCGCGGCCAGCGCCGCTTCTGGCGCGAAGCTGTTGCGCCGATACCGCGCCACGCTTTCGAGATGGGTCTCGAAGCCCGGCCGCGCGGCGTCGAAGCCGGGCAGGGCGAGGCGGTCATAGATCGCCGCCAGCGTCTCCATCGGCCGGCGGTCGAGGTCGGCATAGCCGATCTCGACGAAATCCGGCGCGTCCCAGCCCGCGGTCTGGTCGACGAAGGCCGCCATCATGCGGTCGTAGATCCGCAGGATCGCAGCATCGATGTCCAGGTCGTCAGGCACCGCCTGCAGCGCCATCACGTCGAGCAGCCTGCGGTGGAAGTTCCGCATCGACAGGAAGACGTCCAGCGGGTCGCGGTGCAGGTGGATGAATTTCGCGCCCGGGAACATCTGGCGCAGCATCGCCGGGCGGGCGGTGTAGGTCGGGTTCTTGATCGCCAGCCGCCGCCCCTGCAGGCGCGCGATGCGCGAGAGGAACAGGCGGAACTTGGCCTGCCAGTCCGCGATCTCCGCCGCGCTCGCCCCATCCAGGAAGATGCCGCGATCCATCAGCCGGTCGAACTGCCGCGGGAAATAGAGGCCGTGGTAGAAGGATAGCGCCGACATATTGGCGAGCGCGATCTCATCCTCCTGCGGGGCCGTCGGCGTGACCGGGATGGCGTCGATCCACCGGCTTTCCGGCAGCTGCCGCTCGAGAAACGGGCGCAGCCAGCGCGCCAGCAGATGCACGTCGTGCGGCAGGCCCACGGGCACCGGCGGGATATAGCCCCAGCCCGCCGCGGCCAGCAGGTTATAGAGATGCGTGGTGCCCGAGCGCCAATGGCCCAGCACGAAGAGCGGCGCGCCGTGGGT
>JBCCSW010000444.1:0-2944 GCA_039199465.1 Pseudomonadota bacterium | reverse complement strand
GGCGGAGCGTAAGCCGAGCCAGCTATCGGGCGGACAGCAGCAGCGGGTCGCGCTGGCGCGTGCGCTGGCCCCGGCGCCCAAGGTCCTGCTGTCCGCCCGATAGCTGGCTCGGCTTACGCTCCGCCATGGTACTCAACTGGACGAGCGCAAGCATCTCCGCCACGCGTGCGCTGCTTTCGGCCTTGGAGCGCCGCAGCATGCGGAGGCCGAAGCCGACATTCTCCGCCACCGTCAGGTGCGGGAAGAGCGCATAGTTCTGGAAGACGGTGTTGATCGGCCGCTTGTTTGGCGGCAGGTCCGCGATCCGCTGCCCGTACAGGAAGATGTCACCACCCGTGGTCTGCTCAAACCCGGCGATCAGCCGGAGCAGGGTGGTCTTGCCGCAGCCCGACGGCCCGAGGAGCGTGAAGAACTCGTTATCGCGGATCTCGAAACCGACATTGTCGAGCGCTCTGTGGGCGCCGGGCCCCGCGCCGAACACCTTGTCTACCCCGACGATTTCCACGGCTGCCCGCGACGTGGCCACGCAGTAACTCCCGAAAGCCCTGTAACTGTGCATTGACCCTTGCATGCACATTACAAGGGCACAAGCCCGAGCTCATGCGCCGCTGCGCCCGCCGGCTGCAGGTGCACAAGCGGCGCCCAGATCATGCTCGCCGCTGCAGCGCATTTCGGCAGAAAGGGTTGGGCAGCGTATGTTCGCCAGGGATGCAGGCGCTGTCCTGGCGTCCCTGCTGTTGGTCCACAAGCCCATGTCATTTCGACAGGGCTCGGTGATTCACCGGCGGAACGCCGGGGCGGCTTTTTTTGCCGCCGCGGCGAGGCGCTTCGCTCTGCCTAAAGCGTGTTCTTCATGCCTGCGCGCTCGGCAAAATCCTGACCGCGAAATCATCACAACGCATTTTGTCGCTTAGATTTTTGCAGCTGTCTTTCAGGGGTCATACGCCGTCATTACTCTCGATCTCGCATTGAGGGGATCCTGCGATGAAAGACAGCGCGGACACGGTGAGCCGGCCTCGGCTCGGGCATTCGCTGCGCGAGCCGCTGGCGCGGGCGACGGCGGGTGTGTCGCCGGCGGCACCGATGGCGATGTTCACCGACTGGGCGCTGCACCTCGCAGCATCGCCCGACAAACAGTTGGTGCTGGCGCAGAAGGCCCAGCAGGGCTGGCTGGATTGGGTGCAGTTCGTGGCCCGGGGCTGCCCCAGTGACGGCCGGCCGATCGAGGCGGCCCGGGGCGACCGCCGGTTCCGCCACGAGAAGTGGTCGAAAGCCCCCTATGCGGCCTCGGCACAGGCGTTCCTGTTGATCGAGGAGTTCGTGGACCAGGCGACGTCGGACGTGCCGGGACTGACGCCGTCGCATGATCGGGCCATGACCTTCATCGCGCGACAGCTTTTGGATGCGGTCGCGCCCAGCAACTTCCTGATCACCAACCCCGAGGCGATCGCGGCGACGGTCGAGAGCCGTGGTCGAAACCTGGCCCGCGGCGGTGCCGCGATGTTGGAGGACCTGCAGCGCCGGCTGCAGAAGGAAGCGCCGCGCCCGACGATGGAGGTGGGCCGCGATGTCGCCGTCACACCGGGCAAGGTCGTCCTTCGCACTCATCTGATGGAGCTGATCCAGTACGCGCCCGCGACCGATGCGGTGCATCCCGAGCCCGTGCTGATCGTGCCGGCCTGGATCATGAAATACTACATCCTCGATCTGAGCCCGCAGAACTCGATGATCCGCTATCTGACCGAGCAGGGGTTCACCGTCTTCGCGATCTCGTGGCGCAATCCGGGGGCCGAGGATGCGGCCCTCGGCATGGCCGACTACCTCGACCAAGGGCCGATGACCGCGCTCGATCACATCGCCACGGTCACCGGAGGCGCCCGGGTCCACGGCGTCGGCTACTGCCTGGGCGGTACGCTGCTCTCGATCGCCGCGGCCGCGATGGCGCGCGAAGCCGATGATCGGCTCGCCAGCATGACGCTCCTCGCCGCGCAGACTGATTTCAGCGAGGCGGGCGAGCTGATGCTCTTCATCAACGAGAGCCAGGTCTCATTCCTCGAGGATGTGATGGCCGCTCAGGGGTATCTGGACGCGGGCCAGATGATGAGCGCGTTTCAGATGATGCGCTCGAACGACCTCATCTGGTCGCAGATGATCCGTCGCTATCTGCTGGGCGAGACCGAGGCGGCGATGAACGACCTGATGTCTTGGAACGCCGACACGACCAGGATGCCGGCGCAGATGCACTCGGAGTATTTGCGCCAGATGTTCCTGAACAACGACCTGGCTGCGGGCCGCTACAAGGTCGACGGTCACACGATCTCGCTGCGCGATATCCGCATGCCGGTCTTCGGCGTCGGCACCGAAACCGACCACATCGCGCCCTGGAAGTCGGTCTTCAAGATCCACAACATGGGCCACGCCGATGTCACCTTCGCGCTGACGAACGGGGGCCACAACGCCGGCGTGGTCTCGGAGCCCGGCCATCCGCGCCGGCATTTCCGGCTGCATACCACGCGCGATCAGGACAAGGCGCTCAGCCCCGAGGATTGGCTGGCGGTGGCGGCACGACACGACGGCAGCTGGTGGCCCGCCTGGGTCGCCTGGCTTGCCCAATCATCAGGTCAGAAGACCGATCCGCCCGTGATCACCGGCGCGCTGGAGGACGCGCCAGGCACCTATGTCAAAATGGAGTAGGACATGCTGTCCAGGACGTGCTCCCCGGCCGGCCGGGACGGGCCAGCCCTCGCTGTGCCCGGCGCCGCTGCGATCGCAATGGACCCGCGTCCCAGGGGCCTAAGCCATCCCAGCCGCCTGACCGGCGATGCTGGGAACCACACCGCGTTCGATAGTCTGAGGGTCGGGCGTTCCGCCGCCGAAGGGGCCGCCCCAGTATCGAACCTCGCCCCCGGGCTCCGCGACGCCAGCACCTGCGCCGATGGTGAGC